>JAOUET010000170.1 GCA_029858605.1 Coriobacteriia bacterium
AGATCGTCGCCGAGAATGGCTCCGTCAAGGTTCATCTCGTCGGAGGAAAGAGGTCGCTTCCCTCGGCTCGAATCAACGATGTGCTGGCGGCTGCACGTTCCGTGGGGACGGCAACCGTTGTCAAACGCTACGGCGATGGGGTGGGGCGCTACGCGCTGGCCTCGCAGATAGCCGCGACTGTCCGTGAGACCTACGTGACACGGAACGGCACGGAACCGCCGGTAGTGCTAGTTGCCAACGGCGCAGATGCCAAGAAGTTCTTCGACGCGCTCGCCCTGTCCCCGATTGCCGCCAGCAAGGGCTTCCCGATTCTGCTTACTCGCGCCGACGTTCTGCCGAGTGAGACCGCCGCGTCGCTGAAGGCGATGGCTTGCGGCACTACTGCGGTCGCGGGCGGCAAGTACACGGTGTCCGCATCAGTGCTTGCCGAGATCAAGAGCTGCACTGGCGGGACTGTCGAGCGGTGGAGCGGGCGCACGCGCTACGACACTGCGGTGGCCGTCGCGGACAAAGCTGTGGCCGAGGGTTGGCTGGCTCGCAACAAGGTGATGATCACCGCGAAGCTGCCAGACGCCCTGTCAGGCGGCTCGATGCTCGGCCGCTTCGGAGCGGTCCTGCTGCTGACCGAGCCCTCGACGCTCTCGCGTCCAACCGACCTGTGGCTCCTGGACGAGCACGACTACGTCGAGGAGTGCTATCTGTTCGGAGGTGCCAACAGCATCAAGAGCGGTGCCGAGAGGCGCGTGCGTCACTGTCTCCGATAGAGACTCGGCAGCAGCGTCGCAGCTTCCCTACGCGTGTCTGAGGCATGCCTAACGGCGCATGCGTGCGCGCACCGCTTCCTCGAGTACGCCGATGAGGCGCGCCGCGAGGTCGTTGCGGTCGAACTCGCGCTCGGCCAGAGAGCGTGCGTTGCGACCCATGCGCTCTACGGCCTCCGGATCCGCAGCTAGGCGCTCTACGGCATCCGCGAGGGCGTTTGCATCGGTGGGGGGCACGTAGACGCCGATGTCGTTCTCCTGGACGAGGTCACGGGTCCAGCCGGGCGAGTTCACCAGCATCGGCTTGCCTGTGGCGATGCCGTCGAAGAACTTGTTCGGCGAGTTGACGGCGAGTATCGGGACGTCCGCGAACAGCGTCATCAACACGTCAGCCGTTCGCAACAGTCGTGGGATGTCGTGCTTGGGCATCGAGCCGGCGAGGATCATATTGCCGAGGGCCCACTCTTCCTTGAGTTCGCGCATTCTGGGGAGCGACTTTCCGTCACCCGCGATCAGGAACGTGATGTCTTCCCGACCGCGCTCCGCCAGCAGGCGGGCGGCTTGAGGAACGATGTCCTCGAGTCCGTTGGATGGCCCGATCGCGCCTGCGTATGCCACGACGAACCTGCCCGCGATGTCGAACTGCTCCGCGATCTCGGCATCTTTCGGTCCCGGCGAGAACAGGTCCAGATCGCACGAGTTGGGTATCGTGTGCACCCTTTCCTCGTCGATGCCGTGGGCCATCACGCCCTCGGCCATCCCTGGAGAAAGCGCGATCACAGCAGTCGCGCGTCGGTAGAGAAAGCGCTCGAGCCATCCGGCGAAGCGAGCGAGCACGCTACCGCGCTTGATGGCTCCCATCTGGATGGCTGCTTCGGGCCACAGATCCCTCACCTCGAACACGAACGGGACGCCACGTAGAGCCGAAGCGATCCATCCCGGTATCCCGACGGTGAGAGGGGTCGACGTCGCGAATACCACGTCCGGCCGAGGAGCCGTGAGCGCTATCCAGGTAGCTCCAACCGTGAACAGCGCGAACGACCACATGCGTCGTGCGTAACCCATGTAGTTCGAGTAGCGAACTCGAATCGCGCGCACGTCTATCCCGTCGATCTCTCCCCGATTGAAGAGTCGGCGAGAGAAGTCTTCCGCGAGCCTCGAGCTGCTCGTCACCATAGTGACCTCATGGCCGGCTGCAAGCATGCGGCGTGAGAACTCGTAGGAGCGGATGAGGCCGAGCTCGGATTCCCGGGTAGCGAAGAACTGGTGGATGTAGAGGACGCGCATTCTTCAGCCCTCCTCTGCCGAAGGCTGCACGATCTCGCGATCCGGCGGCGCGTTCGAGGTCGCCGCGCTCTCGGCGGACTCTTCGCGCACGAGCAGCTCGGACAGCGCTCGCATCATCCACGCCTGGCCCCAACGCAGGTAGGGCATCGTGCGCGTGCGTTCGCCCCAAACGCCGTGAACGAACGAACCGTCCGGGTTGCGCATGTTCGCGACCGTCCAGTCGGCCGCGGCGCGAGAGAGCGCGAATGCGTCGGGATAGCGAATCGACAGCACTGCGGGACACAGGACCGATTCCGCGCACGAGTGGATGTCGAGCCGGTCGTCGCGTCCGACGTCGTTCCGTGGTTTCCCGCCGCTACTGAGGAACTCGCGGGCATAGAAGGCCCATCCGGAGTCGAGCGCGCCTGCAGCCTGCGACCGGTTGGCTTCGGCGAACGCGAAGAGCGAACGCAGCACGAAGCCGGTGTGGTAGTTGTCGATCTGGGAAGCGGCTTGCTGGTCGGGTGCCCAGTACTCGAAGGAACCATCTTGGGCCTGGAAGGAGACCGTGAAGCGCATGCAAGCGGTGGCCAGTTCCTGCCACGTCGGCTCGCCGAAGAACCTGCCGGCACGCAGCAGGTACTCCGCGGCCATGAGATTCGCGTTATGCACCTGGAAGTCGTCGAGCGGTGTGTAGCTGAGACACACTCGTCCATCGCCCAACTCGGTGCGGTTGAGGCCCTCTGCGAGGAAGACGGCAGCCCCGCGCGCCGTCTGCACGGCGCGTTCGTCGTCGGTGCGCTCCGCGAAGTCGAGGAGGCCCTGGCCGCAGGTCGCGGTGACTACCGCCGAGGGCGTGTCGGCCGGCACGAAGATACGGGTGTGCCAGTGGAACGGGTAGCCCCAGGACGCTCCCGGGAAGCCGGCGCGCGACGGGTTGAGTGCCAGCCACGCTGCGAGTTCACGCGCCGTCTCGAGCGACCCCGGCATGCCGAGTCGCTCCATCCGAAGACGCGCCGAGAGCATCAGCCCCACGCCCTTGGCGTTCACGGCGGGACGGACGCCGAAGACCCTTCGAGTGGGTACCGGCCACCTGTGTCGAGCACTCATGAGGGCTCTCGCGGTCGCGGTGCGCCGCATCCGGCCCCGGTCGTCATGCGTGAGGCGATAGAAGCGCGCCTTCCCCAGGACGTCGTAGGGGTCGAAGCCTGCCGGGCCGTTCCTGTCGACCCAGGCCGTGAGGTCCTCGAGTGCCGAACGCACAGCATCTCGCGAGAAGTCGCTCATGGGCGCGCCTTCGTTGTGGGGTGGTGAGTCGCAATCGCATCCCGGTAGGCGGTCGCGACCACGGCGGCGACAGAGCGCGAATCGTAGGCGCGCACGGCCTCGGCAGCTGCAGTGAGTCGCGTGGTAGTGGCCGGACTGTCTTTCAGGGTGTCGACGATCGCGGCGGCCAGCGCGGCTGGATTGCCGGGCGCGACGAGCTTGCCGAGGCGGCCGCCTTCCAGCAGTTCGCCGACCCCTCCGACGTTGGTGGCGACGATAGGAGTATCGGCCGCCATCGCTTCGAGAAGCACGCGCGGCTGTCCCTCGCGCACACGGGAAGGTAGGACCAGGACATCGGCGGCGTGCAGCCATGCGCACACTTCCTCGGTGTCGAGCGTGCCGAGGATTCGATAGGCATCGGGTGACAGGGACGCCACCGCATCTTCGGCAGTCATGTCGATCTCGGGTCCCGCGAGCGCGAGCACGGCATCGGGAAGCGCCTCGCGCACGAGCGGCATGGCTTCGGCCAGGTCGCGCACACCCTTGTACTCGGCGATCCAGCCCAGGTAGAGGACGAGGGGGTGGGGATCATCGTAGGGTGAGCGAGGCGGCTCCTCGGCGAAGGCGGCGACGTCGATCCCGTTCGGAACGACTCGTGGCGTGACGCCAGGCACGTGCTCGGCGAGGGCGGCTGCCGAATCGGCGCTCACGGTGACGACGAG
>JAOUET010000171.1 GCA_029858605.1 Coriobacteriia bacterium
TCCGCCGGGCGTGCGACCGTCTCGGCGTCACGCATCCCGTAGTAAACGATCGTGCGTACCGCATCTGGCGCGCGTACGATGTCGGTGCTTGGCCAACGATCGCGCTCATCGACCCAGACGGCTACCTCGTCGGAACGCAGTCGGGCGAGTTCGATGTGGAGGACCTTGCGCAGGCCATCGAACGACTCCTAGCCGAGCGCCCCGCCGAGCGTGCTATGGGCGAGCCATTCTTTGCGGGTGCCGATGCCGATAGCCTCCCTGCGCCAGAGGGCCCACTGCGCTATCCGTCCCGGGTCGTGGCGAACTCAGACACCCTGTGGGTTTCGGACACGGGCAATCGACGGGTCGTCGAGGTGGCTCTCGATGGGGGGCGCGCGGGTCACGTAACACGCGCCTTTTCGGGAAGCTCCGGCGTGCGATTCGTGGAACCCCAGGGCCTTGCGAGGGTGGGCAGCCTACTCTACGTCGCCGACCGCGGAGGCCACTCCGTCTGGCGCATCGATCTCGAAACGGGTTCGTGCGAGCGCGTGGCGGGCACCGGGCGTCTGGGACGAGGCTTGCTCACCGAGGGGCCGGCCGACACCGACCTCCGGTCGCCGTGGGGGCTTGCCGCGCGGGGCGAGGACCTTCTCGTCGCAATAGCCGGTTCGCATCAGATCTGGCGACTCGATCCCGAACGTGGGGTACTGATTCCGGCAGCGGGCAACGGTGCCGAGGAGATCCTCGATGGCCGTGCGGCGACTGCCGCACTGGCCCAGCCGACAGGCTTGGCTCTCGCCGACAGCTTGGCGTACTTCGCCGACTGCGAGTCTTCGGCAGTCCGCAGGCTCGACATGAGCGCGAGCGTCGTCAACACCATTGTCGGGAGCGGCCTCTTCGACTTCGGCGATCGTGACGGCCGAGGGGAGGACGTCCGCCTGCAACACTGCCTGGATCTGGCCCTCGTCGGGCAAGAGATCGTGGTCGCGGACACCTACAACGACAAGCTCAAGGTCGTGGAACCGGTCACGCGCGAATGCGCGGCCTACGCTGGCGATGCCGGAAGCGGAGACTCGCTGTGCGAGCCGGGCGGCGTGTTCGCTTCAGGCTCCCAGCTGCTCGTGGCCGACACCGGCAACCACCGAATCGCGATCGTCGACGCGAAGGGGCGCGTCGAGCACATCGAGATCATCGAGGAGTAGGGAGTCGCCGTCATGCGCGCCGGAAGAATGACTGCTGGCCTTATGGTGCTCGTTGCGCTCTTGGCGACAGCTTGCAGCTCAGAGCCGGGAAGTGGGGGCGGCCCCAGCGGTACTGGCGGGCCGGAGATCACCGAGTTGGAGCGTGTGCAGGTCCGCGAATACGAGGGCAAAGACCTTTCGTCTATCACAGACTTCCGCGAGAACTCGATCACCGGACCCCAAGACGTGGACCGCGACGAGTACCGTCTCAAGGTAACCGGGCTCGTGACGACGCCCCTCGAGCTATCCTACGCGGATGTCCTGGGCGACAGAGAGCGCTTCAAGAAGGTCGTCACCCTCAATTGCGTCGAGGGGTGGAGCGTCGACATCCTCTGGGAGGGCATTCGTCTCGGGGACTTGCTGGACGCAGCCGGCGCGCGGACCGATGCGAACACGCTGATCTTCAAGGCCGTCGACGGCTACTCGAGTTCCTTGCCCCTCGACTACGTACGCGACCGCGACATCCTGCTCGCGTACAAGATGAACGACGTCGAGCTGCCCGCCGAACGGGGCTTCCCGTTCCAGGTCGTTGCCGAGGACAAGTTCGGCTACAAGTGGGTCAAGTGGGTCGTGGAGATCGAGGTCTCCGACGACGCGGAATACAGAGGCTACTGGGAGAGCAGGGGCTTCTCGAACAGCGCCGATCTCGATGCCGACGCCTACGAGTAGGCGGGTGTTCTGGGCGACGCTTCCCCCCGCGCGACTACCGCGACGCGTGTCTATGGGTTTGGCCGGGGTTGGGGTTCGGGTTGGGGTTCGATTATGTCTGCCGAAGGCGACACGAAATGGCACGTCCAACAGGCGGCTGTTGCATGCCGTTCGGGTACTTCCTGCTCCGGGTTGATCCACGGGATCATTGCGTGGACGACGCCCCACAGCACAAGGAGCAGCGCGACAAAGCCTAGTGCCGAGCGAACGCCTTTCTTCACGAGGTCCGCCTACCCGATAACGAAGAGCACGACTGCCAAGTAGTGACAGATGCTTCCAACAAGCACGAACGCATGCCAAACGGCGTGGAAGTACGGTACTCGCCTGAACACGTAGAACACCGTGCCGATCGTGTACGCAAGGCCTCCCGCGACAAGCAACCACAGGCCTGCTGGGGGCAGGTTCTCCATGAGAGGACGGACGGCCAGAAGCACGAGCCAGCCCATTCCGAGATACACCAGGACCGACACCCAGCGCGGCCGATAGGCCCATGCGACCTCGACCGCTATGCCGGCCGCCGCCAGCGCCCAAACGGTCCCGAACAGCCCCCAGCCTCCAACACCGCGGAGCGTGACCAGGGTAAACGGCGTGTACGTACCCGCGATCAGGAAGTAGATGCCTGCGTGGTCGATGATCTTGAACACGTGTTTGACCTTCGGCCAGGGCATGCTGTGATACAAGGTCGACGCCGTGTACTCGAAGACTAGCGATATGCCGTATACGATCGCGGCGCCGAGCTGCCAGCTGTCCCCGCGAAGCGTCGCCAGCACTACGAGCAACGTTAGCCCCGCGATGCTCAGGGCCACGCCGATTCCGTGAATGACGCTGTTGGCGATCTCCTCGCCCACGGTGTACGGCCGTCGTTCGGGCTTCTCCTCTTGCCAGCGCGTCTTCGTCTTCGTGTCCGTGCGGGTCGGTGCGTTCATCGGCATAGCTTCCCGTCGAAGTCCTCGGCGATTATGCCCGTTATGAGACTCGGCCGCCACGAGAACCCTTTCGGCCGGTGCTAGAGTATGTCGTGACGTGAGGGGGGCACGTGAGCGAGCGCGTGCGAAAAAGGGTCGTCGTCAGCGGAATCGTGCAAGGTGTATGGTACCGCTCCAGCACGGTCGAGACGGCACGGCGGCTCAACGTCGACGGCTGGGTGCGGAACCTCCCCGACGGCTCCGTAGAGGCCGTGTTCGAGGGGACGCCTTCCGCAGTCGACGCCGTCGTCGAATGGTCCAGGATCGGTCCCGATCGCGCGATAGTCCAGCGTGTCGAAGTGGCCGAAGAACAGCCCGAGGGACTGTCTGGCTTCCGCGTTGCCTACTGACCTCCCCGTCCGCGCAGATCCAGGCGCATGTGCACTATACCTTCGCCCTCAGCGACGCCGCTAAGATCGTCGAACGGCTCCGTCTTCACGAAGCCCATGCGCTCGTACAGGCCCTGCGCGGCATCCATCATCCCCGACACGGTGGACAGCAGCACGGACTCGTATCCCATGGCACGCGCGGCGACGGCTGCCGCCTCGGCCAGCATCCCGGCAACACCTTGCCCGCGCGCCCAGGGACGCACGTAGAGCCGCTTCATCTCGCAAGCCGTACCGTGATGAGGCCTGATGCCGACACACCCTATCGCTACACCGTCGTCCATCGCCAGCAGGAGCCGACCCTGCGGTGCCGCGTACGGCCCGGGGAGTCCCGCGATCTCTTCGGCAAGACGACCCGAGCACACGACGTCCCCCAGCCAACTCTGATACTCGGCGAACAGCTCGCGAACGAGCTCAAGCAGGTCGCCGCGACCGGGTGCGACGTCGACGATAAGCGTTTCGTCAGACATCGCTCACCTCGCCGGTGCCTGCAGCAGCCGCAGCCTCACGGGCTGCCACGTCTACAGACCGGGCTGCCGTCAGGCCCCTCGCATTCACGATCGCCACGCCCACAAGAGACGCCGCTCCGCCGAGGAGCGCCAGCTGCGAAGGGACTTCGCCGAGCCAAAGCCATGCAATCGCTATCGCGTTGACGGGCTGGAAGTACAGGAACGTCGACAGCACGCTGGCG
>JAOUET010000019.1 GCA_029858605.1 Coriobacteriia bacterium
GCGAGTGCTCTCAGAGGGTGTCATGCGGTTCGAGAATCAGCTCCTCGGCAGACTCGCCCTCGACGGCGGCGCGCATTACCTTCACATCTGCGTGCAGCCGCACGACGTCGCGTCTGAGCACGAGCATCTGCACGGCCAGAACCGAGAACGAAAGGATGGTCGCTCCGCCGAGGAACAAGACGATCATCACCGTCATGAGTGGCCGCTCGGGATTCAGCCCACCGGTCAGATACACGCCGAAGAGATACGCGCCCAGTGCCAGGCTCGCACCCAAGAACATGAGCCCAACCGCCGAAAGCACACTCGCCGAACGTTCTATGAGGCTGAACAACAAATGGCTCAGGATAGTCGCTCGCGGACGGAACTTCGAACGACCGGCACGCCTGGTTCGCAGGACAGACGGCATCTCGACGATACGGTACCCGAGCGCGATGGCCTGGGACAGGATCTCCAGGTGGATCTCCTTGCCGTTCGCGCTCAAGTCGAGCGAGCGCAGCACGGGTGCGCGGTACGCGCGGACGATGCCCGTGCTCGTGTACAGCGACTGCGAGAGAGCGCGTCGCAGCACCCAATTGCCCACGCGCGACAGAACCAAGCGCGCGAACGGCACGTCCTCGACGCGGCCGCCGGGCATATACGGCGAAGCGAGAACGATGTCCGCTTCGGGATCTTCCTGCAGCATGCGGACCATGCGCACGGCGTGATCGGCCGAGTAGCTGAGGTCCGCGTCCATCGTGACCACGAAACGCCCGCGTGCCTGCTGGAAGCCGCGTCGCATCGCGTAGCCGCGACCACGGTTGGTCGCATAGACGATCGGGTGGACGCGAGGGTCTTCGGCGGCACAGCGCGCCAGGACATGGCCGGTGTCGTCATTGCTGCCGTCGTCGACCGGCAACAACTCGAAGACCCAGCTCTGTTCTTCGAGAGCACTCGCGAGAACGCTGAGCGTGCTAGCCGCGTTCTCAGACTCGTCGTGCATCGGTATGACGATCGACACGAGCGGATCCATGCACGTCCTCCGTGACGCCGAGAAACTGGTCTCCCCAATGGGTGTACACGCCCCGCAAGCAAGTATACGTGCCCCGGCACTGCGTTTGCATACACGAAGCGGGTTCCTCGATGGATATCGGATAGGACTGGGTATGCTGGACGTGGGAAGCTCGGTGCGAATTCGGACTAGCTGCACCGCTGGTACCCCTGACCTGCGCATTTGTGATATGCTTGGGTTCTGAGCCGAGCAGGCGGTGGTTCCGAGAGGAAGCATCGCTGCTTTGAGTACGGCCGGAAGGCTTTGGTTGATGGCGACAAAGACTACACAGAATGCCAGACGCGTCGGCGCTCTTGCACTCGCGCTAATGCTACTTTGCACCGTCCCGGCGCTTGCCGAACCGGAGACGACAGCCACGCCCAGTCCCACCAGGACGCCGCCCGCGCAGATAGACGAACCCCTCGACGTCCCACTCGACGAGACCACGCAGGAGTTCCGCGACGAACTGGCACGTCGCCAGGCAAGGCTCGACGAGTTCATGGCCCAGCTCGACGCTCTGGATCGCGAGCTCGCCATCGCTGCCGAAGAATACAACGCTGCGGCCGAACGCCTCGATATAACACGACTGAGACTCACGGAGACGGAGACCGACTTGGCGCAGGCGACAGAAGCCTACGAGTTCCAAGTCGCCCTCTTGAACCAACGCGTCAGCGCCATCTACCGAGAAGGTCCCCTGGGTGCCGTCGAGGTGCTCCTTGACTCCAAGTCCCTGTCCGACTTCGTGGCCCGCGTGAAGTTCCTCAACACCATCGGGCTAGCCGATGCCGAGGTCGCAGATGCGCTCCGAAGCCAGCAGGTCTACATGGAGCAGAAAGCCAACGATCTCGAGGACGCCGAGATGCAGGCCGAGTCGATCGAGTTCGACCTGAAGGCCCGCCAGATCGAGGTCATGCTTCGCATCCAGGAGCGTCAGATGATGCTCACTCAGGCGCAGGAGGACGTCCTGGATCTGCTCACCGAGGAAGCGCAGCGTCGCCAAGCCGAAGAGGCGCGACTCCTGCGTGACATCCTCGCTGGGGCGGACGAGGCAGGAATCGTCGTGGACCCCGGCTCGCCTGTCGAGACGGTACTGGCCTACCACGGCATCCCATACCTCTGGGGCGGTGCTTCACCCGCCGGTTTCGACTGCTCCGGGCTCATGATGTATGTCTTCGCTCAGCACGGCGTCCAACTGCCTCACTACTCGGGAAGCCAATTCCTTATGGGTGAGAAGGTCGCCCCGGCAGGCCTTCAGCCCGGCGACGCCGTGTTCTTCGGCTCGCCGATCCATCACGTGGGCATGTACGTCGGAGGCGGATACTTCGTCCACGCGCCGAGGACGGGTGACTACGTCAAGCTCTCGCCACTCGCCGACCGCAACGACTACGCCGGCGCGCGTCGCTATCCGTGGCAGCCAAGACTGACTCCGCCGGCCGGACTCGAAGCGCAATCGGCTGGCGCGGTTTCGGCGGAGTAGCGCCGCTGAATCACACTCTCTTCTGCGGAATCCGTACCGCTTCCGCTTCTGTGTGTGGATTCCCACCCACTGATGGGGTATCTGTCTGCTATCGTCGCAAGACAGGGGCGTGGCTGCCGGTCATGCTTGCGAGCGACGTGGTCGCAGTGCCTGGTGAACGGAGAAGCGATTGAGGGAGACCGTCGAGGCTGCGCTCGATGCGGCACGTGTGGCCGGTGCCTCGTACGCCGACGCACGAATCGTAGATACGACCGATGAGAGCGTCAGCGTTTCGAATGGTCGAGTGGAGGGCGTGGAGTCGTCGGTATCCGCGGGCGTCGGGGTTCGCGTGCTCCTCGAAGGGGCATGGGGCTTCGCGTCCACCGCCGACACTTCGCGCTCCGGGGTTGACGATTGCGCGCGCCGCGCAACCGACATCGCGCGGGCTTCCGGCTTGGTGCCGGGGAACCCGGTGCACCTCGCCGAGCTTACGCCGGTCATCGACACGTGGCACGGACCTTGTCAGAAGGACCCGTTCGACGTGAGCATCGAAGACAAACTCGGCGTTCTTCTCGCGGCGGACGAGTATCTCCGCGCCGAGGCTGCCGTGAAGATCACCAAGTCGAAGCTCGGCTTCCAGAAGGTCAGGAAGTGGTTCGGCTCGACCGAGGGCAGCTACATCGAACAGGAGTACGTCGAGTCAGGTGGCGGAATCGTCGCGTATGCCATCAAGGACGGCGAGGTGCTGCCTCGGAGCTACCCGAACTCGCACGGCGGGCAGTGGGTCCAGGGTGGCTGGGAGTCCATCGAGTCCCTGGACCTGGTGGGCAACGCTCCCCGCATCGCCGAGGAGGCAGCGGCGCTGTTGGCAGCCCAATCGTGTCCGATCGGAGAGGTCGACCTCATCATCGATGCGACACAACTCGCCCTCCAGGTGCACGAATCCATCGGGCACCCCACGGAACTCGACCGCGTGCTCGGCGACGAAACCGCCTTCGCGGGAACCTCGTTTCTCACTCTCGAGGATCTCGGGGTCCTGCGCTACGGGTCGGATCACGTGAGCGTCACCGCGGACGCCACGGTCCCCGGCTCGCTCGGCTCCTTCGGCTACGACGACGAGGGCGTACCCGCCCAGCGCGACTACCTGATTCGAAACGGGCTCTTCTCCGGCTTCCTGACTTCTCGCGAGTCGGCCCTAGCCATGAACCGCACGAGCAACGGCTGCATGAGGGCAGACGGATGGAACCGCATGCCGTTGATTCGAATGACGACGGTGTCGCTGGAGCCAGGAGAGTGGTCGTTCGACGACCTGGTTGCCGACACCGACGAAGGACTCTACGTGGAGACCAACAACTCCTGGTCGATTGACGACAGGCGACTCAACTTCCAGTTCGCGTGCGAGATCGGGTGGGAGATCAAAGGCGGGAAGATCGGCCGGATGGTCAAGAATCCCAACTACACCGGAATCACTCCTCGGTTCTGGAACGCATGCGACGCCGTGTGTTCGCGTGACCACTGGAGCGTGTCGGGAGTGCCGAACTGCGGGAAGGGCGAGCCCATGCAGGTCGCCCACGTCGCACATGGGGCTTCTCCGGCTCGCTTCCGAGGTATTCGAACGGGGGTCGGTCGATGAGACCCGACCCCGCCCAGGCGAGAGCGCTCGCCGAACGCGCGGTGGAGACTACTTCGGCCGACCAGGCCGAAGCTCTCGTCATGATGGGCTCCACCGCTCTCACGCGTTTCGCCGGGAATCGCATCCATCAGAACGTCGCCGAGGACAACGCGGGCATCGCTATTCGCGCGGTCGTCGGCACCAGGACCGGCGTTGCCGCCACGAACCACTTGGACGTCGATGGCGTGAGAGACTGTAGCACCGCCGCCGTCCGTGCGGCGATGGCCGCTCCCCAAGATCCGGACTTTCCCGGCCTACCCAACCCTGAGCCGATAACTGAGCTTGAGCGACGCTCAGCTGCCACTGCCGGATTCTCTGCCGAAGAACGCGCGACCGCCGTGCGAGCGATAGTCGATCAGTCCGCCAGCCGAGGACTCGTGGCAGCCGGCACGGTCAGCGTGTCAGAGCAAGCCTTCGCCATCGCCAACTCCAACGGCATAAGCGCTGCCATGCCGACGACTTTCGCCCGAGCCACGGTGTTGTCCACGGGCCCGGACGGCGGCACGGGATGGGCATCGTTCTCCGATCGCGACGTGTCGGCCCTCGCACCTGCGGCACTGGGCGACGAGGCCGCAACGCTCGCAGAGCGCTCCGCGAACCCGGGTGAACTCGAGCCTGGAGCCTACTCAGTCGTTCTTGCGCCAGAGGCCGTCGCCGACATAGTCAACTTCCTCGCCTACGCGGGCTTCTCTGCCAAAGCGGTCGAGGAGGGGCGCTCATTCATGAGTGGTCGCCTCGGCGAGAAGCTGGTTTCCGAGGCGATATCGATAACCGACGACGCTCTCGCAGCCGAAACGATAGGGCTTACCTTCGATTTCGAGGGTGTACCAAAGCGCGTGGTGAATCTGATCGAGAACGGCGTTGCCGTGTCACCCGTCACCGATTCGTACTGGTCGGCTCGAACCGGGTCGCCAAACACCGGGCATGCCCTGCCGGCACCAAACTCCTACGGACCGATGCCGCTGAACCTGGAGATGGCGCCCGGCGAGGAGACTATCGACGGACTCGTCGCCCAAGTGGACATGGGTGTCTACGTCACCAGGTTCCACTACGTGAACATCGACGAGCCGGTCCCCGTACTGCTCACGGGCATGACACGCGACGGGACGTTCCTGATTGAGAACGGACGCCTAACGCGCCCGCTGAAGAGCCTTCGCTTCACGCAGAGCGCCATCGCTGCACTCAGAGACGTCGGCGGAGTGACGCGCGACCGCAAGCTCCTCGGCCAGGACGCTGGTGCGACACACGTACCCGGTCTTCTGCTCCGCTCGTTCGAGTTCACCGGTCAGACAGACTGACCATCGCTCAACGCCTGTGCGCAGACGCGAGTTCGTCCGTCCGCGAGCACTGGACTTTGCCTGCACGAATACAGCGGGCTCCGGCGATCTTCACACGCCGGAGCCCGGTGGTGGAACCAGCTCGACTATGGAGGGGCGCCACGGAGAGAAGCTGATCCCGAAAGTCAGGAGGCTCGTGTTTACCTGACACCCTATGTATCGGAATGGCTGGATGCGCGCTTTATAGCCATTCAGCGGACGACAAACGGTCATTTGTGCCCTTTGACCAGGGCTCCTAGAATCCCTCTATGCCCAACGGCCCGAAAATCTCTTCGACATCGAGGCCGAGGCCCACAGCGACACTGAAGAGGGTCTCGCCGGCATTGTAGAACTTCTCGCTCTGCGCGTCGGTCAGGACGCTCTCGGACTTCTCCGCAAGCTGATCCATGTCGTCGGACTCATCTGCAGCGTCTGCGAACTTCTCGAAGAACTCCTCGTAGACCACTACGACTTCGAGAAGATCCGCATGCGTGTCCTCATACGTCTCCGGTGGATTGAGCTTCTCCAGGCGACCCTTCAAGTCACCCGCCGTGTCCGCCCACCCGCGGATGATGTCGCGAGCCTCTTCTATGTCTTCAGGTTCTGAACTGTCCTGCAGGTCCATCGTCAGGTCCACGATGTCTTCGACGATCGCCCCCGCCTCGGTCTCGTAGTCCTCCTCGCTCATTGTCATGTTCGAGATGAACCACCACGCACCACATCCGAGGATCACCACGAGCACGACAGCGATTATCGCGATGAGCAGACCCGTCTTGCCGCCGCCGCTTGCGGGCGGCGGAGCCATGGGCGAGGTTGCCGGATACTGGGGCGGTGCGGCTGGCGGAGCTGCAGCCCGCTGTGGCGGAGCGGGCGGTGGAGGTGCCTGAGGGGGCACCTGCGGCTGAGCTGTGGGTTCCACGGGCGGAACCGGAGGTGGAACCGGTGTCGGCTGAACCGGTGCCTCTTCGGCAGAGGACCCCAGCGAGGTCCCGCATGCACCGCACGTGACGGCGCCTTCCCCGACCGGTTGACCGCAATTCGGGCAGTTCGCCATAGCTGCCTCCTCATGTCGCTCGACACGCGTACGTCCTAGTTCGACGCGGCGTTGGGTTGCCGCACCGACCTCCGCCAGGCAAGCCCATTATGCCAGTACATGGCCTTGCCCGCTCAAACCGGCGAGAAGCAGCGAGCGCCGCACTAGGTGCGACGCTCGCAGGCTAGACATGATGAGTTACGAGCTACTCGATGGTGACTCCCAGTTCGTCCGCGACCGTCTGGAGGTCTGCGGCCGCCTTCATGAAGTCCTCGAACATACTCTCGAGGCCTTCAAACGCAGTGCTGGCCTCCTCCATGCTTTCCGATTCATCGAAGGCCTTCTTGGCCTCTGTGAAGAAGCTCTCGATGCCCTCGGCAGCGCTCTTCAGCGTGTCGTTCGTGTCCTTGTACTTGTCGGGAGGATCGAAGCCGTCGATCGTCTTCTTGACGTCGCTGATCTTGTCGACCTGCTCGCCCAGTACTGTGCGGGCGTCCTCGATGGTCTCAGGCTCCTCCATGGTGTTGAATTCCTCCATGGCAGCCACGAGATCCTTGACCGCTTGGCCGGCCTCCTCTTTGTACTCGTCCTCTGTCATCGGGCCGCCACAGCCGACGACGCCGACTGCTAGCACCGCGACCAGGGCAACCATCACCGCGAGTACGATCGTTGAGCGAAACTTCATTCTGATCTCCTCCCTGGACGCGTCCAACGTCCACGACGGCAAACGTGCGAACGGTCTACCGTGAGACCGGTTTGCACCCTTTCCAATGACGCTACTGCCACAGTGTACCCTTATGCGAACCCAACGTGTCGCGACGCAATGATTCCGACGGCAATCCCGGGAAGGCGCTAGGAACCGACCGACCTCTGGACCTCGCGCTCCTCCTGCGCGGCAATCATCTCCTTGACCTTCATCAACCGAGTCAGGTTGCCCCTCTCCGCCTCGTCGAGCTTCATGCCGATGCTCCGTATGGTCTCGGAGAGTTGGGGGATCAGGACGTGCTCTAGGGCGTTGACGCGGCGGCGGGTGGTCTCAATCTCGGCAGCCAGGAGTTCGATCGCCTTCTCGCGCTCGGCAAGGTCGAGCAGACGCGGTGCCACCGCCGCAAGCGCGTCGAGCGCCGTGTCGAGCATCGCGGGCGTCGTCGCCAACGAGTAGCCGCCCGGCGTCGGCATCGGCAACGACGCGAATTCGGGGATACGAACGCTCATCACGTTGCGCTCGGAAACGTCCACAAGATCGACCGGCGAACCCGAGGCGAGTGCCAGCGCGAGGCCCGCCTTGCCCGCCTCGCCCCTGACAACCGCGAACAGACCATAGGCCGCAGCGAGCTCGTGCTCGACATCGATCCGCATTCGGCGCGTTTCGGCAATCCTCGCCAAGAACTCCTTCATGAGCTCGTCGAGTTTGTCCTTGAGCAACTTGTGACCCCGCTGGGCCACCTGCCTGCGGCGACGAAGCTTCATGAGCTCCATGCGGTTCGGATTCACGCGAAGAGCAGGCATGCTACCTCACCCACGCCCAGAACATGAACGCAACTGCAGCGACTGCCAGCAGGACGTTGACCGCCCTGAGCGTGACTACGGCCCTGGACGGCTGCACTCCCCATGCTTGCAGTGCCCTCATGCCTCTAACCTGCATGTACACGAGTGCCACAAGCAGGGCGCCGATCGCTATCCAGAACAGCACGTCGGTCAAGACCGTCAGCCTCCCGCGACTGCCGCGACCTCGGGCAGATACTTCTCGATGTATTCGTCCTTGATGCGCTTGAGTTCCGCTCGGGGAAGAAGTGCCGCGAGTTCCCAACCGATGCGCAGCGTCTCTGCGACACTGCGATCCTCATGCTCACCCTGCCGTATGAAGCGATCCTCGAAGGCATCGGCGAATGCCGAGAACGCCTTGTCAGTGTCCGAAAGAGCCGCTTCGCCGAGGATGACGGCCAATTCCTTGGCCTGTATGCCCCGTGCATAGGCGCCGAACAGCTGGTTGGAGAGGTCGGCGTGATCCTCGCGCGTCTTCCCCGGCCCGATACCCTTCTGCTTGAGGCGAGACAGCGATGGCAGGACCGCGACTGGTGGGTACACGCCTCGGCGGTGAAGGCTCCGGTCGAGAATGATCTGTCCCTCGGTGATGTAGCCGGTGAGATCCGGAATCGGATGAGTCTTGTCGTCATCGGGCATCGACAAGATTGGAATCTGCGTGATAGAGCCCTTGCGACCCTTCACTCGCCCGGCGCGCTCGTAGATGGTCGCAAGGTCCGTGTACATGTAGCCGGGATAGCCTCGGCGCCCCGGGACCTCCTTGCGTGCCGCCGAGACCTCTCGCAAGGCCTCGCAGTAGTACGTCATATCGGTGAGGATGACGAGCACGTGCATGTCGCAGTCGTATGCAAGGTACTCGGCAGCAGTCAGCGCCATTCGAGGGGTCGCGATCCGTTCCACGGCAGGGTCGTCGGCAAGGTTGAGGAAGAGTACCGACCGCTCGATCGCCGCGGTATCGCGCAGCTCGCTCATGAAGAAGTCCGCGTCCTCGAAAGTGATGCCCATCGCCGCGAACACGACCGCGAAATCGCCCTCTGCAGGCTCGCCAACCTGCTCCGGATCGTCGGAGCGCTGGAGCACCGCCGCCTGACGTGCGATCTGTGCCGCCGCCTGGTTGTGAGGCAGACCCGAGCCGGAGAAGATCGGCAGCTTCTGACCGCGCACCAGCGGATTGAGTCCATCGATGCTCGAGATGCCGGTCTGGATGAAGTCGTCCGGGAAGTCGCGCGCCGTCGGGTTGATCGGCGAGCCGTAGATCGAGACCCGCTTGTCGGGCAGGATCTCCGGTCCGTCGTCTCGAGGTCGGCCGAGCCCGTCGAACACGCGGCCCAGCATGTCCCGTGACACGCCCAGCGTCATTCCTCGGCCAAGAAAACGGACCTTCGTCTCGCTGGGATTGGAGCCTCGAGTGCCCTCGAACGCCTGGACCAGCGCGACGTCCTCGCTGACCTCCAGTACGTTGCCGAGCGAACGCGTTCCGTCGGGAAACTCGAGTTCTACCAGTTCACCGTAGGTCACGCCGGCAACATCTTCGACGAGCAACAGCGGCCCGACGATGTCCCGCGTTGTCATGTATTCACGAGCCACTTACGCCTCGCCTCCTTCATCGCCATCGCCGACGAGCTGCGTCTCGATGTCCGAGGCGATGTCGGCGAACTCGGCCATCTTGTCCTCCGTCAGGTACTTCGCTCGCGCGATGCGCTCGCGCACCGGAGCCGAGAAGATGTCGGCTAGAGACCCGCCGGCGGCGTGCGCTGCCAGCGCCTTCTCGTGGAAGAGCAGGATCGTTCGAAGCAGCTGGTCCTGCTTGGCGAGAGAGGTGAACTGATCGTCATCACGGAAGGCATTCTGCTGCAGGAAATCCTCGCGAATGGACTTCGCGGTCTCCATGAGGATCTGCTCCTCGGAGGAGAGTGCTTCGACGCCCACAAGGCGCGCGATCTCAACGAGTTCGCTCTCGCGCTGCAAGATCTCCATGCAGTGGTCCCTGCGAGCTCGGAACTCGGTGTCGACGTGCTCGCGCCAGTACGGCGAGATCTTGTCGAGATACAGCGAGTAGCTCACGAGCCAGTTGATGGCGGGGAAGTGACGCTCGTACGCCAGCCGATCCTCGAGAGCCCAGAACACCTTCACGACGCGCAGCGTGTTCTGAACCACCGGCTCGGAGAGGTCGCCGCCCGGTGGGGACACCGAGCCTACAACGGACACCGACCCGAACCGGTCCCGCTGCTCCTCGGTCGCATGCCCCGCGGGCTCGGAGATGCCGCCGACCGCTTTCTCGGCGGCCGCTTCTTCGACAGACACGCTCCCTGCAGGTAGCGGTCCGCCGAGCGTGATTACCTTCCCGGCGCGCTCGTAGAACGCGGCCAGCTTCGTGCCGAGGTAGGCCGGGAAGCCCTCTTCCCCGGGCATCTCCTCGAGACGGCCCGAGATCTCGCGCATGGCCTCTGCCCAGCGAGATGTCGAGTCGGCTTGCAGAACGACGTTGAACCCCATGTCGCGGAAGTACTCCGCCATCGTGATGCCGGTGTAGACGGAGGCCTCTCGCGCCGCGACCGGCATGTTGGACGTGTTCGCTACAAGCACGGTCCGCTTCATCAGCGGCTCGCCGGAATAGGGATCTACGAGGTCGGGGAACTCCATGAGAACGTCCGTCATCTCGTTGCCGCGCTCGCCACAGCCGATGAAGACGACGACCTCTGCGTTGGACCACTTCGCAATCTGGTGCTGCGTGACGGTCTTGCCCGCACCGAACGGGCCGGGAATGCACGCGACGCCGCCTTTCATCAGCGGGAAGAACGTGTCGATGATGCGAGTTCCTGTAACCAGTGGCTCTTCGACCGAGACTTTGCGCTTGTATGGGCGGGCGATTCGAATCGGCCACGTCTGCATCATGAGGAGGTCGTGCTTTGTGCCGTCGTCTGCGACGAGCGTGCCTACCGGATTCTCGACCGTGTATGTGCCGCTCTCGATGTTCTCGATCCGCCCGGACACATCCGGCGGGACCGTGATGCGCAAAGTGATGACCTCGTTCTCCTGAACGAGACCGACGACATCTCCGCTTGCCACATGGTCGCCCACTTTGGCAGTAGCGTGGAACATCCAGGGCTTCTCGCGGTCGAGACCCGGTGCACTGATGCCGCGCGCCAGGAACGAACCTGTCTGCACCTCAAGCACGTCGAGGGGGCGCTGCACGCCGTCGTACACAGCACCTAGCATTCCGGGGCCGAGTTCCACAGACAGCGGGGCACCGGTCGATTCGACCGGGTCACCCGGGCCCAGGCCCTCAGTCTCTTCGTAGACCTGGATCGAGCAACGCGCGCCGCGCATCTCGATGATCTCGCCCATCAGGCCCTCTTTGCCGACTCTGACCAGGTCGTACATCCTGGAACGACCCAGTCCCTCGGCCACTACGAGTGGGCCCGCGACCTTGACGATCCTGCCTTGCTCCATCTAGCCGTCCTCTTCTCGCGTGAACGCCGTCGTACCGAGCGCGCGTTCGATTGCCCGGTCGAGTTTCTCTTGTCCTATGCCGCCGACGCTTCCCGCGCCGGGAATCACCGTCACGGCGGGGACGGCACGGTCCGCCGCATCTGCCGCCAAGTCGGCGACATGAGGCCAAACCTGTTCCGTCACGAACACGACCGCGAACTCGCCGCCGGTCAGCTCCTGCCACAGGCCGCGCGCCTCCGAGGGCTCGCTCAGTGCAAAGACTGCGAACCCCAGTGGGCGGAACCCGGCAACACTCGTCCCGTCCCCTACAACCGCTACTCTTCGGCCTTCGGTCATCTCAGGCCACGTCCTTCAGTCGCGCCCGCAAGACGCCCTTGGATGCTCCCGCCATCTTGCCGATGAGCAATACGCGCAGCGTCTCTATCTCCGCCCGTCGCGCAAGGACGTATGCCACCACCGGCTCCGGACCCACTGCGACCATGCCCGCCGCGTGCACACGCGCCGCCATCAGACGAGCCACGGCGATGTCGATGCGAGATACGTCCGTCATCGCCCCGGGGTCAGACCCACGGAAGCCCTGCATCCGCACTATTCGATCAGCCGCTTCCTCCAGCGGCAGCCGGTATGAGGCGACGTACCATCCGCGCTCCACGTTCCCGCCCGAGACGAACATCCTCTCGGCTTCGGCCGCCGACAGGCCCTTGGCACGCGCACGGACGAACGCCCGCACGTTCGCGGTGTCCACGCCGAAACCCGCGAGATCGCGAAGGAACTCACTACGGCTGTCGCCTGCGATCTTCGTCAGTGCGGCGTACATTTCGGCATCCACCGCAGCGTCGACGAGGTCGGGATCCAGATTGTCGTCCTCGTCCGCGATCGCCGCGCGGATCCGCCTTTCCGCTTCGGCCATGTGTTCGGGCAGCGTCGCCTCGGGGGAGAGAAACGCCTCTCGGGGAACGCTGCCGAGCCCGACCACGAGGTCGTCGGCCGGAATCCCAAGCGCCTCCGCCTTGATGCGCCCGCGCAGGTTCTCGAAATCGTGCCCGGTACGGAAGTACAGCACGATCGGTTCGGGCAGGTTCGCCTGCTCCAAGAAGTCCGCATAGAGGTCCGCCAGCGTTCGGTCCAGCGCACGCTCGATGTCCTCCGGCGTGTCGGCCGTCTCCAAGTACCCGCCGTAGGGTGTTTCCGAAAGGATCCGCCGCTGGTCCGCGAAACCTGCAGCATCAAGCAGCCGCTCGAAGGTTGCACGCGACAGGAGTCGCGTCTCGAGTACCCGGACTCGGCCTACGGCAAAGCCGTATCGCCGAGGATCGGCTATGGGCCGAATCGTACGCATCAGCCGTCGTTCTCCTCCTCGGCCTCGGTCTCGAACAGAGCCCGCATGAGCAACGTCTCGAGCTCCTCCCTGCGAGAGGCGACGATGGTGGATGCAGAGACCTCCACGCGGGTCCGGCCGCTCTCGAGCAGCACGCCGCGTGCGAAGGCTGCCGGATGCTCGGCGATCTGGGCGTCCACGTCCGCATCCGCAAGTGCGTTCGCGAGATGCATCCGCAGCCGATCCGCATCTTCGACGCCGAGAAACAGTGTCTCCCCACCACGAGAAGCTACCGCAACCTCACCGGCGATCAGGGAGGCGTACTGCTCGTCGGGCAGAGCGTCTATGCGCTGGATCACCTGCGTGAGCGCGCGCTCGATCAGCATCCGTTTCTCGGCCAGAACCGAATCGCGACCTCGCAGCCGCGCGGCAGCGATGCGCGTGCGCGCTTCTTGGGTCGCCTCGACCTCGGTTCGCAGGAGCAGCTCTTCGTGCTGCCGCTTGACGGCGGTTTCCGCTTCCGCCCGCATGCGGGCGGCCTCTTCTTCGGCTGCCGAAAGGACCACCGAAGCCTCTGAGTCTGAATCGAGATCGATTCGACGGAGTATGTCAGCCAGTGCCACGGTCTACCTCGACAGTACGAACAGCATGAGTACGGTCACGATGAGGGAGAGCACAGCATATGTCTCGACGAGCGCCGGGAAGATCAGCGATTTGCCCGCATCCTCATCGCGCTTCGCCACCATGCCCGAAGCGCCGACGGCGGTCGCACCCTGATAGATGCCGGACACCATGCAAAGGAACGCCACCGGCAGGCACGAGAAGAATACTCGCAGCCCCTCGGTTGCGGTCAGTTCCGGCACGCCACCGAAGAAGCCGAAGAAGATGAACACCAGCAGGGCGGTGATGAACCCGTAAATGCCCTGCGTGCCCGGCATAGCCGCCAGCGGCAGCAACTTGCCGAACTTCTCGGAGTCCTCGGAGATAATGCCGGTCGCAGCGTTGGAGATGCTCGTGATTCCGATGGCCGATCCGATGCCGCCGCCTATCGCAGCGAGGGCGGCACCGAAGAAGGCCCACTCGACACCGGTCATCCCCAAGACGAAGTCCTTCACTAGCGTTATCCTCCTTCCTGCTCACCCGGAGTCGGGTGCAGCACCAACTGTTTTGTGCGGCGGGAGAACGGCGCAAACGGCCGGCCGCCACCTTCGTAGAACTTGCTGAAGAACTCGACGAATTGCAGACGTGCCGGGTGTACGAAGGAGCTCAACAAGTTTATGACCAGGTTGAACGTGTGGCCGACGATGAAGATCAGGGCGGCCGCGAGCACGCCGATGCCCCAGGGCACGCCCGAGACGAGAGTGGCGAGCTTGTTCATGACGTCGCCGACCAGAAGACTGGAGAGTCCAAGGGCGGCAAGCCTCGTATAGGACAGGAAGTCCGACAGGAATCCGGTCATGCCGTACAGCGCCAGAAGTCCCGAGAAGATGCCGAGCAACGCCTTGAGCGGGGCCTTGTCGGCAATCAACCTCTGGAGCACCCGGCCCTTCAGCACCACCGCCGCCACGAGCGCCCAAAGCAGCAGCGCCGGGCTCGCGCCCAATATGACGGGAATAGTCGCCGCGACGACGAGCACCGAGGAGGCGTCGTCTTGCACGGCACTCCACCAATCGCCGGAGCGCACGCTTCGATAGGCGTTTGTAAGCACGCCGAGCATGACGTGCACGACGCCGATGACCACGGAAAGGATCAGCAGGACCACGATGTCGTCGAGCGGGTCGAGGATCGGCTCGTAGCTCAAGATCCCCGGAAGCGCCTCTTCTGGCAGGGCGAAGTAGCTGCGGGTGACCACGCCGACGATGGCCGAAGCGATACCACCCAAGATCAGCAGGTCCATGAAGCGCTTCACGCCGGGCGCGACATCGAGTCGCGTCTTGATGAGCCACGCGGCTATGACGAGCACGACGCCATACCCCACATCGCCCAAACACATGCCGAAGAACAGGAAGAAGAAGCCCGCCAAGAGCGGCGTGGGGTCGACGTCCCCGTATCGGGGCCGACCGTAGAGATCCGTGAGCACCTCGAAAGGCTGCAGTATGCGATAGTTGACGAGCTCCACGGGTACCTGGTCTTCGGGCTCCGGATCGGCAAACGAGATGTCGATCGCCGAGTCAACGCTCGCAAGCGCATCGACCAACGAGACTCGGCGACGATCCGGAATCCACCCGGTCACGAGGAAGGTCCTCTCGGTGGCCGCAAAGGAATCGCGCACCTCGACCGCATCCTGGTCGGAGAGAAGCGCCTGCACGAGCGCCGCGCTTCGCTTGTAGTGCTCTGCCGAAAGGTCTGTCGCGCGCTCGAGCAGCTCCTTCTCCTCGTCGGCAAGAAGAGACAGCGCATCCTCGGCACAAGCAGATTCCTCGGCAGGATAGTCGGTCAGCCCCGAGAAGCTCGCCTCCGCGAACGTCGTCAACCCCAGGGTCGCGCGGACATCCTCGACGCTGTCCCGGTGCGCCATCACCACCCACGCTTCGCGGTACGCATCGCTGCCGACTTCGTGAACGCTCATCTCTTGCACCGTGTCGCGAAGCGCCTGACGAATCTCGGCGGCATCGGATAGCGGCACAGTCCCGGCGAAAAGCACGACGTGCTCGCTGCCCTTCCACTCCTGGACCTGGAGATGCAGATCGAGCCACGGAGCCAGGTCTTCGATCAAGGCATTCAGCCGCCCGCGCTCGCGGTCGATCGAGCCTAGCCGGTCTGAGATGCCGACGCATTCCTCGTAGAGCGCCAGGAAGGCCGCGTCGGATTCGAGAGCCTCGAAATCGGCTTCCGAGATGTGCACCTTCTCCGAGATGAAAGTGCCGAAGGGCTGGTCACTCTCGTGGAACCTGCCCAGGAAATCGCGCACGAACTGCGCGTCGGCAACGCGCGCCTCGATCTCGTGCAGCCGGTGCGAATCCAGCTCCAAGGGCGGCAGTTCTCGGTCTGGAACCTCGGTGCGCACCACCTGCACGACGCCAGCGCGCTGAAGCCGCTCCACGACCTCCTCGATCACGGAGGCATGGCCTATGACGGAAACCTTGTGCATGCGCGCAACGGCCACGCGCGACTCACCCAGTCACTTCGCGCACGACATCGTCAACTGCAGTGTCGAGCTGCCTCTCCGCAACCCCGACCAGTCTCCCGAGTTCGTGCTCTGCGTCGCGCTCGATAGCCGCTGCTTGAGAGTCTGCCTCGAGCAGAATCTTCGAGCGCAAAGCGGCAGCCGCATCTGCAGCCTTTCGTGCCCCTGACTGGAGGATCAGGTCCGCTTCGGCTGCTGCCTCTTTTCGGACGTCTCGAGCTCGCGCGCGTGCATCCGACAGTTCTCGGCGCGCGTTCTCTTCCGCCCGAAGGATTTCTTCGAGCTTCTCCATCTGTCCCTCGAATTCCCTTACCCCTGCCAATGATTGAGTGCGATTGTAGCATTCGTTCGCACCGAATCGGCCCTCTTACGCGCTATAATCTGCGCGACCAGGATTGGCGCAAGCACGACAGAGACGTGCAGCGCTCATGTCAGCCTCACTCGAGAGCCATGTCGGACCCTAGCCCTCTCAAACGCTCGCAACTTCTCGAGAAACGCCGTCGGAGACTACGTCGTCGCGCGACGGT
>JAOUET010000172.1 GCA_029858605.1 Coriobacteriia bacterium
CCAAGCCGTGCCGATCGCGGCTGCGCTTCGAACACGGGGGTTCGCCGTCCTGACCCTGGGAGGTAGCCGGTTCTTCGGTCTCGATGAGACGCTGTGGCTTACGGCATTCTGCCGAACCATCGCGAACCCCATGGACGACGAAGCGCTCCTGGAGGTCCTGCTCTCGCCTCTGGTCGATGCAAACGACGATGCGCTCCTGTACGTGCGATCGACCACGGACCGGTCGGAGCACGATCACCTCTGGGAGGGTATGGAGGTGGCTCTGTCGCGCGGCGAGCCGGAGCATGCTGAGGTTCTCGGTCGCGCAACGGCTCTGGTGCGCAGCGCCCGCGAGCGCATCGGCGCGATGCCTCTGGCCGAGATCCTATTGCGGGCTGTCGAAGAGTCCGAACTCGATCTGGATCTGCTCGCGCAGGGCGATGAGGGTAGAGAACGCTTCGCGAACATCCTCAAGTTCGCGCGTATGGCCGAAGACTACGAGCGCGCGCAAGGATTCGGGCCTGCCGGGTTCGTCGCCCACCTCGCCGCGAAAGAGCGCTTCGGCGAACATGAATCCCCCGCTTCCCTCGCCGACGAGAAGTCGCCGGCCGTTCGCATCATGAGTATCCACAAGGCCAAGGGGCTAGAATTCGCCGTGGTCGCCCTGCCGCGCCTGGGACAGGGGGTCCGCAAGGAGGCTGATATCATCCGCTGCGCGCCCGAAGGCGAGGAGCTGAGGGTGGCGCTGCGCATCCCCGCCGACTGGAAGGCGCGCGTGAGAGCCGCCGGCGGCAGCGAGCCGAAGGCCGAAGCCGAGTCCGCGATCTTTCGGGAACTGGGCGAGTGGCGTGCGCTGGAGGAACTGGAAGAGGCGAAACGACTGCTCTACGTCGCGTGCACCAGGGCTCGCGACGTTCTATTGCTCGGCGGGACGGTGAGACAGGACAAGCAGATACCTGCCGACAGCCCGCTCGCCTGGCTCTACTCCGCACTTGGAGATCTGACCGAGTTGCGTGCGGGCGAATCGCGACGGATAGAGCTGCGCGGAGGGTCCCTTCTGCAAGCGGAGATCCACCGTATCGACCAATCGGCCACGGAGGCGCCCTCGGGCGAGGCGGTCTGCTACGCGCCTCCCGGCTCGCCTGCCGGTTCCGCGACAGGCCCTTCCGCGGCTGACGCCGCGCGACCCGCGCGTAGCGAGTCCGGTGAGGCTTGGAGACCCAGAGAGCTCTCGTACAGCCAGATCGAGCTCTTCCGGGCATGCCCGCGGAAGTTCTGGGCGCGGCATGTCTCGCGCGTCGGAGAGCCTGTGGCTGGACGCGGACCTGCCGCTCGAGACTTCGGCTCCGCGGTCCACCTTGCTCTGCAGCTGTCTGGGGGACAGCCGATCGGCGACGAAGCCGCGTCGTCCATCGCTGCGCGGTACGGACTCGACTTGGAGGGGAGACAGCGTCTCGAAGACGCGGTGCGCGCATTCGCGGAGTCGTCCGTTGCGCGCGGCATCTCGGCACACGAGCTGTTGAGCAGAGAGACCCCGTTCGCAGTGCCCCTGGGAACGGGCGATATCGTGCTGAAGGGCTTCATGGACGTCTATGCGCGAACGGGAGACCGTGCGCTAGTAGTCGACTACAAGACCGGGACTGCGGGAGAGCCGGACGGGCTCGCCAAAAGGTATCTTCTTCAGGCGCAGTGCTACGCGTACGCCTCTCTCGCTGCCGGCACAACCGGCGTCGAGGTCGTGTTCGTGCGCCCGGAGGTGGTGCTCGAAGACGGTGAGCCGCAAGTGATCGCCTACGCCTACGGCGCCGAGCATGCAGTAGGCATCGAGAGGGAGCTGCTTGCGGTCGCGGGGGAGATGGCCACCGGCACGTTCCCATCCCGAGATGCCTGGGACCGGGAGACGTGCGCGGCCTGCCCCATCGCGGGGATTGCGTGCGATATCGGCGCTAGTCGGCCACGCGGCGTTGCCTGAGCTGACCGCACGCCGCGTCGATGTCGGTACCCCTCTCCTCCCGAACGGACGTCTCGATCCACGAGCGGTCGAGCACTCGCTCGAACTCGCGCACGCGCTCCGCGGTGGCCCGAGTGACGCCTGTTCCGGGGACCGGATTGGCCGGTATGAGGTTCACGTGGCAAAGCAGTCCTCGGCAGAAGCCGACGAGAGCCTCGAGCTCCTCGTCCGTGTCGTTGACACCGTCGATGAGGGCGTACTCGAGAGTAGGCCGGCGGCCCGTCTTCAGAGCGTAGTCGTCCAGCGACCGCCGCAGTACGGGAAGGGCTACCGCTCGTACCCCCGGCATGAGATGGTCGCGCGTGGCCTGGACTGCCGAATGGAGCGACACGGCGAGAGTGAACTGCTCGGGCTCGTCAGCGAAGCGACGGATTCCGCTCGTGAGCCCGCAAGTCGACACGGTCAGATGCCGCGCCCCGATGCCGAGGCCCAGCGGGGAGTTCATGATGCGCAGACCCTCCAGCACGGCATCGTAGTTCGCGAAAGGCTCACCCTGGCCCATGGCCACGGCATTGGAGACACGGGTGCCGAAATCTTCTCCTACCAGCGCGACTTGATCGGTCATCTCTCCGCAGAACAAGTCGCGCACGAATCCGCTTCGGCCGGTCGCGCAAAACGAACAGCGCATCGCACAGCCCGCCTGGGTCGAGAAGCAGACCGTGAGGCGGCCGTTTGCCGGAAGCCCTACGCTCTCGACCTCGACCCCGTCGGCGAGACGCCACAAGTACTTCCGGGTTTCATCGACCTCCGAGACTTGTCGCTCGACCAGCGTCGGACGAGGAATAGCGAATCGTTCCTCAAGGGTCTCCCGGAGCTTGACCGGCAGATCCGTCATCTCGTCGAAAGAAGTTGCCCTGCGACCGTACAACCAGCGAACAAGCTGGTTTGCGCGGTAGGCGGGCTGATCGAGTGATTCGACCAGCCAAAGCAGCTCGTCTTGGCCGAGTGCTTTGATGCCGACCGCCGTGCGAGCTTCCGCGGCCTCGGGCACCTTAGCTCTCGAGCCCCTCGAGCGCCTTGCGGTACTCGTCGCGGTGCTCCTTCTCGAATCGACCGACGGCGCGGAAGTAGTATGCGATCTCGGGGAAGCCTTCCTCCTCGGCTACATCGGCGAACTGTGGGTACATGTCGGTGTACTCGTAGTCTTCGCCGCTTATCGCCTTCTTGAGGTTCTCGATCGTGCTCCCGAAGCCGCTCATGTAGCCCAGTTGGCCGTGCGCGTGTGCG
The DNA here is from genome assembly GCA_029858605.1 of Coriobacteriia bacterium. Taxonomy (GTDB): domain Bacteria; phylum Actinomycetota; class Coriobacteriia; order Anaerosomatales; family JAENZW01; genus JAENZW01. The sequence continues at coordinate 3,218 of JAOUET010000172.1, forward strand.
GTCTCCTCAGCTGCGGCTCGCTCGAACACCGCGCGCGCCTCATGGGCGGCCTCGAGTTCGGCGATTCGGGCAAACAAGGTATACATCCGATTCGCCTGTGACTCACCCGCAAGAGCGGTTTGGAGGTTCTCAAGAGTTCGTGTGCCGGTAAGATCGCCAGGGCCGTCGTAGGGGACGAAGGACGTCTTGGGGGCGCCGCAGACGGGGCAGTGCTCCGGCGCCGGGCCGACGTGCATGTACCCGCACCCCTTGCAGCGGTACGTATCGAACATTCGCGTCTCCTCTCTCATCGTGGCCGGCATATCGCACGTTCGCTGTGTCAGGACGTGTTATTCCCATAGTGCCCACCACCCCCGCCCTCTTCGGCCCGTTTCAGATGCGTGAGCGGGCGTATTCGTGCTCGGCCCGTTGCTTCGGCTTCGAGGGAGGCAATCATCGCAGGGGTACATAGCGTATCAAGACCCGCCCGCAATGTGACCCCATGCAAAGGGGATTGGCTATGAGACGTGCTCGTCTGACCGCGTCGGTCGCGGTCTTGGCCGTCACCGTGATCCTGGGTGCGACGGTTGCCGCCGCGCTGCCCCAAATCCCCGTGGACAAGATGGAGCCCCCCGAGAACTGCGGATGCCACGCCGGTCTTCTGGAGGACTGGTCGCGGTCGATGCACTCGAAGGCCATCACGGACCCGCTCTTC
>JAOUET010000173.1 GCA_029858605.1 Coriobacteriia bacterium
GGCGGCGGATGGTGGTTCCTGTCGAGACCGCTCGCTGCCACGTTCGCATGCCAGCCGCCCGACGCGACGATCTCGGCGTGCGGCACCAGCACTGTTGGCTGCCTCACGGCCCAAGGGCTTTCCCCCGGATCGTACGAGGTGACCGTCGCGCGCGCAGGCTTCACGACGATGACGTCCGAGGTCCAGGTTCGGCGCTTCTCGGACAACCAGTTCGACTTCACTCTGGAACCCGCGCCTCAGAGAGTTTCGGTCACGGCCAAACCGAAAGGTGCGCTTTGCCGAGTCGTTCGCGACGACAACGAGATCTTGAGCGACAAGGACTCCGTCGAAGGCACCGTGCCTGCCGGCCCGGTGACCGTCGAGGTCTCGCTCGCGGGCTACAACACGATCACGCGAGACCTCTTCCTCGACAGCGCCACAGAACTCTCGTTCGTTCTCGACCCCGAAGGCCAGCTCGTGCGGACCCTGGGCACGCTGGATTGCGCAGGCGCTCCGAAAGCCGTGGCCATCGCGCCGGACGGCAGCCAGGTCTGGACGACGATCCTCAACGGTCCTCCGTCGATAGAGACCTTCGACCTTGCCACGTTGAGCAAGACCGCCGAAATCGATCTCGGTGCATACGGCGCTGTCGAGATCGCCTTCAACCAGCAAGGTACTCGCGCATACGCGAGTCAAATGGAAACGGCCAGGGTGTTCGAGATCGATGTGGCCACCCACAAGGTGCTGCGCGAGTTCGACACCGAGAGCGCATGGACGAAGCTTGTGCTCCTTTCGCCGACCCAGAAGCTGGTCTTCGCCGCAAACTGGTCGGGTGACGACGTCTCGGTCATCGACGTGGCCGAAGGCCGGCTGCGCCGGCGCATACCGGCTCCAGACACTCCGCGCGGCCTTTGGGCCACCGACGACAACACCCTATACGTCGCCGGCTTCGGCGATGGCGATTTGTGGCGCGTCGAAACGGACAGCGGTGGCTGGAAGGAGCTCTTCGACGGCAACGGCGCTCTGCGCCACATCGTCGGCGACAACGCGCGCGGGAAGCTCTTCATCTCGGACATGAGCAAGGATGTCGTGCTCGTTCACGACATCTCGTCGGGCAAGACCACCACGTTTGTCGAAACGGACGAGAAGCCCAACACAATCGACCTGTCGCCGGACGGCAAGGTCCTGTTCGTTTCCTGCCGAGGAGAGAACAACCCCACTTCGTACTACCTGCCGGGACCCGAGTGGGGCACCATATTGCTGTTCGACGCGACCGACGGCACCCCGCTCGACGCGATAGTGGGCGGCAACCAGTGCACGGCTCTGGACGTGTCCGACGACGGTCGGCTTCTGGTCTTCTCGGATTTCCTCGACGACCGTCTCCGCGTCTACGAGGTCCCCACGTACGAGGAACTCGCCGCCGGCAACGGCGGGCGCTGGAAGGCACACTTCGAAGAACTCGAAAAATGACGGCCGCCCGCTACTTCAAGCCATGCCCTCCGAACTCGTTCCGAAGAGCCGACAGAACCTGCCCGGCATAGGTGGGGTCGTGCTCGGACTCGACCCGGAACCGCAATGCACCCTCGATGATGCTCGCCGCCAGACCCATCTCCTCCGCAGTCCGCACGGTCCACTCGCCTTCGCCCGTGTGACCGACCATCCCGCTGACGCCCTCGAGCGCGGGTCCGTGCTCCAGAAGGGCGTCGCGCAGCCACCCGATCAGGCGTGACTCGATGACGCTGCCGTTCTGGTACACCTCGGCCACGCGCTCGAGGTCCAACTCGTATTCCGAAAGGTGCATGATCTGGAATCCTTCGGCAATCGCCTGCATCATGCCGTACTCGATGCCGTTGTGGACCATCTTCACGAAATGCCCCGCACCATGACCTTCGAACAGGCGGTACCCGTCGGTTTGGGCGACGTCCGCGAAGAGGGACTCTAGGCGCTCGAAGTCCTCGCGCCGCCCCCCGATCATCAGGCACGCTCCGTGTCGAGCGCCTCCAGGACCGCCGCTAGTGCCGCAGTCGAGATAGCCGATGCCGGACTTCGCGAGCCGCTGCGCGCGAGTCACGGTGTCCTTGTAGTGCGAGTTCCCGCCGTCGATCACCGTATCGCCGGGTGCCAGCGTCTGAGCAAGCCCCTTTTCGCCGAAGAGCACCTCATCGACCGCCTTGCCCGCCGTCAACATCAACCAGACGGTGCGCGGCGGTTCCAGAGCCGCTACCAGAGAGGAGAGCTCGTAGGCGGGCTCAACACCCTGAGGTTTGAGTGCGTCGGTCTTCTGGGGTGAACGGTTGTAGCCGACCACCCGCCAACCGTGGTCCGCGAGATTGAGCGCGATTCCCGAGCCCATCTTGCCGAGGCCTACCACCCCGACCGACCCCCGAGCCGGCGCACGACCCAACGCCACCTGCGCTTTGTCGATCGCCTCGGAGGTGTCGGCTTCGTAGCGGTCCAAAGGCACCACGCCTTCGCGCCAGGCTTCAACGATCGGGTCGATGAACTCCCACATCGCACGCACTTCTTCGGTAGACACGAAGAGCGTCTGGTCGCCCCTTATGCCGTCGAGCAGAAGGCGAGCGTATTCCTCCACGTACTGGGCCTTCTCCTCCTTCTCGTACAAGAAGAAGGTGAATTCGCGTTTCTCGACCTCGCTCTCGAACCCCGGCTTCTTCGCCCAGAACTCAATCTCGATCGAATCGGCAGGCTCAAGCATGAACCGCACGCGGTTCTGGTAATGGTTGCCCGGAACGCACAGACATGGATGTGGGTGCCTGAGCGTGACGACTATCTCCTTGCACGCCTCACCGATCCGCTTCCCGGACTCGATGCTAACGGGCACGCCTGCCCACCGGTTCCCTCTCAGCGTGGTGCGGACCTTGAAGTAGGTCTCGGTCTCAGACTCGGGATCCACGCCCTCGATGTCTCGGTAGCCTGCGTACTGTGCCCGGTAGGTGTCTTGCGCGACGTCTTCCTTGGACAAGGGCCTCAAGATCGCACGCACCGCGTCTGCCCGGGCACGCCTGATCGAGGCAGATCCCCTCGACTCCGGCTGCTCCATCGTCACGAGCGCCAACATTTGCAGCAGGTGGTTCTGGCCGACGTCCCTCAACGCACCGACGTTCTCGTAGAACCAACCTCGGCTCTCCACACCCAGCGTTTCGTGCAGGCGGACCTCGATCCGCTCGACGGCGGTCCTGTCCCAAGATGTCTCGAACAGGTTGTTGGTGAATCGGAAGTTGATGATGCCCTGGAGCATCTCTTTGGCCAGATAGTGGTCTATGCGGTAGATCTGCTCTTCCTTGAAGAGCGCGCCGAGCAACTCTTCCAGCTCCTGCGCGGTCCTCACGTCATCGCCGAACGGCTTCTCGACCAGAACGCGAGTCCAGCCCGTCAGGTCCGAGCATCCTTGTGCGAGCCCGCTGGCTGCGAGCCTTTCGAATATCGTGCGGTAGTACTCGGGGGGCACGGCGAGATAGAAGAGCTTGTTGGCGCAAACACCCCACTCGGCGTCGATCGACTCGAGTCGTTGGGCCAGACCCGCATAGCCTTCATCTTCGGTGAAGGAGCCCATCTGATATCGGAAGAGAGCCAGGAATCGCAGGACTTCATCCTCGGAAGCATCCGGGTAGCGCTCGACCAGGATCTCGCGAACGTTTCCCTGCAATGCCTCGTCGCTCCAGTCTCGCCGCGAGAACCCCACCACGCAGAAGCGCTCGGGCAGGACCCCCTTTCCGTGCAAGTAGAAGAGAGACGGCACGATCTTGCGCTTCATGAGATCGCCGGTCGCGCCGAAAACGACGAGCACGGTGGGCGTGTTGGACTCCATAGCGGTTCCTCTCGGTATCGCCTCTTGCCCTATGGGAGTGTGTTCCCGAAGGCGCAATGCGGGCTAA
>JAOUET010000174.1 GCA_029858605.1 Coriobacteriia bacterium
GGCAACGGAATCGCCGAGGGGAACCGACGTCGACGGAAACACCGTGAATATGAAGCCGCAGCAAGCCACGGCAGCGAGAACGAGTACGACCACGACGATCACGAACACCTTCCACCCCGACCCCGAACGTTTCTCAGGAGGTGCGATGTGGCCAGGCTCCGCCCAGATGGGGGGCGGTCCATAGGATTGCGCCTCCGGGCTCGGTGGCGGTACCTGAGGTGCCGAGGGGGGCGTTTGACCCGTTTCGTCCATGGGATTCCTCCGCACAATGGAATGCCCTGTCGAGGCATTTGGCTGCGGTGAGTAGTATCTTCCCCGACGAGACGCAGGCCGGTCAACTGCGCTACTCCAACACTGCACCCCGACGGTCGATGGGAAGAACCACTGGGCGTCGGCGACCCAGCGCGTCGGCCAGCAACTCTGTGGCTCGCTCGGCTACTCCCTCCGCAGCTCGAAGTGCGCGCTCGTCGTCATGCCCATCCACGAAGCCCACGACCGTGGGACCCGCTCCGGAAAGCGCAGCGCCGGCAGCCCCGGCCTTGACGAGTGCCGCTCTGACCCGCTCCAGGTCCGGCACGGCCGAGATCCTGTATGGCTCGTGCAGACGATCCGACAGCCCGGGACCGAGAAGGTCTCCTCGGCCAAGCGCCAGGCCGGCGGCCAGCAGTCCCGCACGGCCCGCGTTGAACGCCGCGTCTGCGTGGGGAACCACGTCCGGCAGCACCGCCCTCGCCTCCTCCGTCGACAGCGGAAGCTCCGAGACGACCGCGACCACCGCGATGCCCCGGCGCGGATCCACGGACACACACCGCGGACCCTCATCGTCCCAGCTCATCGTGAACCCCCCGAAGAGCGCAGCCGCGACGTTGTCGGGGTGCCCCTCTAGCTCGACGGCCATCTCGAAGATCCTGTCCTTGCCGAGCGGGATGTCGCACATGAGGTCCGCAAGCAACATTCCCCCGACGATGGCAGCTGCCGAAGAACCAAGTCCCTGGCCGGGAGGAATACGATTGACACTAAAGACATGTGCCGCACGTTCGGGTTCCCCGGCCTCGCTGAAAACGTGCGACATGGCGCGCGCAACCCTGTTTGTCGCATCCGTGGCCAGCACGCCTGCGCCCTCTCCGACAATCTCCACAGCCCACTCGCTCGCCGGCTGTGCGGAGAACCGATTGTAGAGCTTGAGAGCGAGTCCGAACGAGTCGTATCCCGGGCCAAGATTCGCTGTCGTTGCAGGTACGGTGACGGAGACTGCGGCCATGCGGCCGTCCCCCTACAAGTCCTCGGCGCGCAGCACGGTTCCGACCGCGCGCACAGTCGGCAGGGCGGCGATCTCGGCCAGCGATTCTCGCACCGCGCGCTCTGAGGCACGGTGCGTCACGTACACAAGATCCACGATCTCGCCCCGACCCGCTTCCGCCTTCTGTATCACGGAGGCCAGCGAGACGACGTTGTCGGCGAACACCTTCGACGTGGCGGCAAGCACACCCGGCTGGTCGATGACCTCCAGGCGGATGTAGTAGGCGGTCTCCAGGTCCGCGATGTCTCTCACGGGAAGCTGCTCGGTGCAAGTGCATCCGACGAAGCCGAGGCAGTTCTTCGCAAGATGGCGAGCGACTTCGATAACGTCGCCGACGACGGCGCTTGCAGCCGGCAGCGACCCCGCCCCCTCGCCGAAGAACATGGTTTCGCCGACCGAGTCGCCCACCACGTAGATGGCGTTGTAGACGCCGTTCACACCCGCCAGGGGATGGCTCGCGGGCATCAGCGTGGGGTGGACTCGGATGTCGACGCCGGATTCCGTGCGGCGCGCGATGGCGAGCAGCTTGACCGCGTAGCCCATCTCCTCCGCGTACTCGATGTCGAGCGGAGTGAGAGAACGGATCCCCTCGGTGGGGACTTGTTCGAGCGTGACACGCGAGTTGAATGCGATGGACGCGAGAATCGCGATCTTGGCAGCGGCATCCAGGCCGTCGACATCGGCAGTGGGGTCGGCCTCCGCGAAGCCCTTGGCCTGGGCCTCAGCCAGCGCCGTGTCGTAGTCGAGACCATCCTCGGCCATGCGCGTGAGCATGTAGTTCGTCGTTCCATTCACGATGCCCATCACGCTTTGGATCTCGTTGGACGTGAGTGAGTGCTTCAGCGGGCCGATGATCGGGATCCCTCCACCGACGCTGGCCTCGAATGCGATGTCCACACCCTGGGCGGCGGCATGGTCCATGACCTCTTTGCCTGCCGAAGCCATGAGCGCCTTGTTCGCGGTCACGACGGACTTGCCGGCATCCAGCGCAGCGATGACGACCTCGTGCGCGACGCCCGTGCCGCCGATGAGTTCGATGACGATGTCGACATCCGGATCGTCCACGACGGTGCGCCAATCGGTTGCGCACGATGCCGCGGGAAGACCCAGGTCCTCGAAGCGCTGCTCGTCCGCATCCGCATAGCGAGTCAGCCGAATGTCGACGCCGGCACGTGCGAGGTAGTGATCGCCATGGCGGCGGACGATTTCGACCACACCCGAACCGACGGTGCCGAGACCGATGAGACCGACATTTATCGTGCGCATCGGATACCCCTTCTGAAGCCTCTCGGTCGATTCGCCCCGCTCGTGAAGTACATTCCTTCGAATCGCCCGGCCGAGCAAGAAGTATAGCGCAGAGGGAGCGACTCGGATGCCGCGACCGCGCTGTCTCGTTGCCCACACCGGAGGGAATCATCCTTCGAATGAACGGAGGGGCGTCGGTCATGCTCAAGTGGATCCTGGGCGGCACGATCGCCGCAGTCCTGGTTGCGGCATCGGTCTTCGGAGTCTGGTATACGGAGCAGCCCGCCTTCTGCCCAACTTGCCACGAGATGGGACCGTACGAGGCCGCGTGGAGGACGGGCCCCCATTCCGACATAAGCTGCCTGAGCTGTCATGTCGAGGAGGGCTTCTTGAACCATGTCAAGCACAAACCCGTCGCCCTGAAGGAGGTCTGGGACCACTTCACCCGGAAACCGGTGTTTCCACGCTACGATGTCGAAATCCCTGACCACCGGTGCACCGAATGCCACGAAAGCGTGGTGTCGGCTTCCCCGCCCAACTTCTCTCACGAGAAGCATGTGCGTGCCGGCGAGTGTTGGCAGTGCCACCTTACCGCAGGCCACAGGGTGACTCCCGAGGCCCTGTCTGCCGTCGGCGTCCTCAACTCGAACACGGTTGAATCTTCGGCTGCGGCTTCAGGCATCTTGCCCCGCGTTGACTCGACAGCCCAGACGCTGAGTGAGCATCCTCAGGTCAGCTGCGGGGAGTGCCACGACATGCAAGAAGTCGGGTGCGCGTACTGCCACGAGGCTCCCGCGGATCATTTCGAGTCGAAGACGTGCACGGAATGCCACTCGGCAAGCACGCCGTTCGATCAAGCTCTCTTCTCACACACGGGTGACTTGAAGTGCGACAACTGTCACAAGGCGCCTTCCGACCACTTTGTCGGCGTCCCCTGCGCGAATTGTCATTCGCCGAAGGTTGCCTTCGCAGACGCGTCGTTCAGACATCCGTCGGTCGGCGAGGAACACTCCTACCGCAGCTTCCCGTGCACCGACTGTCACCCAAAGGATCTCGCGTCTGTCAGTTGCGAGAAGTGCCACCGCGGCGGTGTTCCGATAGACGACTAGCGCAGATCGAGGCCCTGGCCCTGGCGGAAGGTCGTCGGGCCGCTGCGACTCCTTCTTGCGCGCCCGGACGAACCCACGCAAAGTGCGAGGCCCCCGGTCCTTCAGGCGAACATTCCCTTGCGGTTCTGCCCATCTGAATT
>JAOUET010000175.1 GCA_029858605.1 Coriobacteriia bacterium
CAACCTCTCCACGAAGGCCGCATACCCGGGATCGGCAAGTATCGCCCGCACGCGCTTTCGGCCGATAGCGAGGAAGCTCGTTGCGGCGAATCGGTACTCGATCTCCATGCGCATCCGCCACCAGAGCCTGCGACGCCAGCCCTTCTGCTGGCGCAGCCACGCACGTTGTGGTTCGCTCAAGCGCCGAAACCGCCCGAAGGCGCCCTTGATGGCCGTCGTCACTATCCGGCGCAACGAGTAGAATCGCCGATACTCGCGCACCACGAGGTGCTGCATCTCCCATGGACCCATACGCTCGGGCTTCAGAACCGCATGCATCCCGTCGAAGAGCTCCAGATCCGCGGCAGATGCGAAGAGCAGCGCCCCGTCTCGCTCGTGCTGACGCGTGCGCTTGGTGCCGGGCAGCGGAGTCTCGAAGAGGTACTGCAGGGACGTCACGTAGCGGCGCGCATAGCTGCCGTTGCGCCGGATGATCTCCTGCGTGTCGTCGCGCAACGCGATGAACATCCCGTGTACGAGCAGGCCGTAGCGCCGCATCGCCTTCAGCCCGCGCGCCATTCGCTTCGCGTCAATCCGCTTGTTGACCTGCGCCAGTTCCGTGTCGTCGGCAGACTCGACGCCCACACACACGACCGTGACTGAGGCCGCTTTCTTGAGCAGCCGAAGAAGCTCGCGATCGATGCGACCGTTCGAGCGAAGGACGGAGTCCGCACGCAGCTGCGTCACCAGCATCCGTGCGTAGCCACGCTCGATGACCTGCCTCAGGAAGTCCTTGAAGGCCTGCTTGTTCGCGGCTGCGTTGTCGTCCACCAGGAAGGCGGTCGAGTATCCCTCCGCTTGCGCGTTCATCAGTTCGTCGAGAGTGCGCTCGTCGCTGCGACGCACACAGCGAGGCCATATCTGGACGACCTCGCAGAAGTCGCACCGGTCCGGGCAGCCCCTCGTGCGCCACACGGCCGCCACCGAGTTCTTCTCTGCGGAATGGACGAGCGACCGGTCCACGAGCGGCAGCGCATCGAGTTGCGCACGCGTGAGTTGCTCGGGTTCGGGACCGTGACGTACGTCGCCGGCCTCGCGCCACACCAGCCCCGGGATCTCGTGTACCTTCTCCGCGCCTTCACCCAGAAGCGCCGCGAACAGACGGGGAAGGGTCAGCTCGGACTCGCCGCGCAAGACGAAGTCGGGGGCTGCTCCCAGCCCGCGCTCTGGCGCACAGGAAGGCTCCGGCCCGCCGAGGATGATCGTTGCGTCCGGGTTCTCGGAGCGCACGCGTGAAATCAGTTCCGTCGTGCGCGGCAGCGTGCAGGTGATTGCCGAGAATCCCACAAAACGAGCTCCTCGCACGTACTCCCAGTCGATCGAGTCCTTGCCGGAGATGTCCTCGATGAACGCACGTACCTCGTAGCCGGCATCGCGAAGAACGGCGGCGAGCAGCGGCGCGCCACGACCCATCGCAACGTGCGAGTAGATGTTGAGTCCCGGCGAGCCCGCTTCGATCAAAGCGACGCGCGCGAGTGTGTGTTTGGACATGAAAACCAGCTTCCGCCAGTGCTCTCGCCGAACGCTCTCCCGGCCGCGAGATGACAGCGCCTGCGTGGAGTCATCTTGAACAGTTCGTTGCCGCCACACGGCCGCGTCAAACTTCAGAGTCGCGGAGGTGGGTAACAACTCTCCAAGACAACGGAGCAAGCGGCTTGCCGACGGCGATGGAGAGATGTTCGGATGAGAAAGCGTGGAGTAGCGTTCATCAGCATGTTGGTGTGTGCTTCGGCTATTACACTCGCGGGATGCAGCGCAGGACCGACCGTCACCGAAGAGCGCGATGTGAACGGCGTCGAGTCGGTCTCAATGAGCGGAATAGGCCGCCTCGAGATCGAACAGGGTCCCAGCGAGTCGCTCGAGGTAGAGGGCCCGGAACGAATCGTCGAGGCGCTGAAGACCCGAATGGAGGGCTCCGAGCTCAGGATCGAGTACGACGCTGGGTTCCTGTCGGGCCTGTGGGGAACCGGTAGAGAGCCGGTCATCCGTCTCACCGTCGAGGATCTCTCGCGCGTCGATCTTTCCGGCGCAGGTTCGATCGAAGTGGACTCGCTCACAACAGACTCCTTCGAGCTGGAAGTGAGCGGGGCTGGAAACGCCGCGATCGACGACCTTCAGGCTACGAGGCTCAAGTGCACCCTGTCCGGAGCGGGCAACTTCGAAGTGTCCGGTCAAGTCTTCGAGCAGAACGTTGATCTATCTGGAGCAGGCAGTTTCCAGGCCGCAGATCTGCGCTCTTCCCGTGCGGACATCGAGGTCTCGGGGGCCGGCAGCGCCAAGCTGTGGGTCACACAAGAGCTCGACCTTCGGCTTTCCGGGGCAGGCGACATCGAGTACTGGGGCAATCCGAGAGTCAACCAGGACGTCTCGGGCGCCGGCAGTATCGAGAGCCTCGGGTCGAAGTAGAGGCTGCGCGACCCCTATGGAACCAGCGCGTTGCCTATGTCGAGCATCGTGTCGTCGGTGATGCTGTTCACACCGCCGAAGACGTAGCACTCCCCTATCTGCGTCGTGTTGTTGTGCAGGAACTCGTAGGTCGGAGTCGGCACCCAGTCCTTGCGGGTGACGAGGATGCTGCCGCCGCGCAGACCGATGAAGGCCCCTCCGGTAAGAGCGTCTGGCAGCTTGGCGGTCACGCCGACGTTCGCCGTATTGAGTAGCCGCGGGAAGAAAAGGGCGCGCGCATTGTTCATGATCACCCTTGCCGTCTCATACCTGTCGCGGCCCGACCAACGATACACGATGGTAGATGCCCCGGCGTCAAGGTCCGCGACCACGGCGTCCGAGATCGTGTTGGGTCCGCCTGCGACAATTCGAAAGTTCAGGCCGAGGCTCGTGAGCGCAGCCTGGGTGGGCCCAGGAATGCTGTCCTCCCTCACGAGCAGGATCGGGAAGCCGTTCTTGGCCGCGATCGGAGACAAGGCTAGTGCGTCGAAGAACTTCTCGGCGTCCGCCCCGTTGGCGATGAGGGCACGCGGGGTTGCGAACGGACTGCCCCAGTGGTCGCCGGGACGCTCGGAGTTCATTCGATGCGCGATGGAGGCGGCAAGCGTGAAGCGGTCGCCGTACGGCGCGATTCGGTCGAACGTGGCCCCCGGGACCACCGCGGCGATTTCGGACAGTCGCTGTTGGGGGATCGAGACCGGGCCGCCCACGACGTGAATCTCAGGAGGACCGTTGACCGACGCGATGATCATCAGCGAGTTCATGACGGAGGATGGTATGCGGTCGCTGCGAACGAGAAAGATGGGCGCTCCGTACGTCCAAACGAGCCCGGACGCCGCGAGGGGATCGGCTGCGGCGCGATCCTCACCGCTGGCGATGATGACATGGTCGACGTTCTGCCATCCCGGAAAGTTCTCGCGTGCGATCTCGACGGCCGTCTCGTAGCGGTCGCTCCCCCACAGTCTGTACGGGGTGTCGGGTGGCTGTGGTACCGGCCAACTGGTGGAGGTGATAAGGGTATACGTACCGAACCCGAAGTCGGCGTATACCCGCAGGTAGTACCAGCCTGTCTGAGTCGCGGTGTGGTTGATGGTCTCGTTCGGAGCCGGACCGCTTGCCCAAGCTGCGTACGGACCCGTGAAGTCGACTGAGGAGGGTTCGTGCAGAAACAAATCGTAGTCGGCGCCCACCGGGCCGGTAAGGTTGATGTTGATGTTCTGGCCCGCAAGGAGATACACGCGGTACACGTCGCTTTGATCGGCGGGGTCGTGCAGGTACCCCTCGAAGGCGTCGGTGAGCGG
>JAOUET010000176.1 GCA_029858605.1 Coriobacteriia bacterium
CATCTGCCCACCGAGCTGCTATTGGAGTACGACCAGAACATCGTCAAACACACGCAGCGGCTGAACGAGCGGCGGATTACACGTGGCGAGGAGCCGATCGTTTGGAAGTACTTCCAGTACCTGACTCTGCTCTTCACTGAGATCTATCTCGACCGCTACTTCCGCGATCCCAAGGCGTTGCTCGCGGCGCTGAACGCGCAGGTGGCCATCTACAACACGGACATGCCCGAGGCCGACCAGATCGCGCCATTCGACCAGGTCGCTGAGGCATGGCCTCAACTCAACAAGTTGGCCTACTGGAGCGCCACCGGCAGCGGCAAGACGCTCTTGATGCACGCCAACATCCTCCAGTACCAGCACACGCTGGAGAAGCACGGTCGGGGCCGCGAACTGAACCGCGTCCTGCTGCTTACGCCCAATGAGGGGCTGTCGCAGCAGCACCTGCGCGAACTCGAGGCGGCGGGCATCGACGCGGAGCTGTTCAACAAAGACGGGCGCGGGCTGTTCACTGGGCGCGCGGTCGAAATCCTCGAAGTGACCAAGCTCCGTGAGGACATGGGCGAGAAGACGATTGCCATCGACGCCTTCGAGGGCAACAATCTCGTGCTGGTGGATGAGGGACACCGTGGTGCCAGCGGCGGCGAAGAAGGCACCTGGATGGATGCGCGCAAGAGGCTCTGCGAGAAGGGCTTTTCGTTCGAGTACTCAGCCACCTTCGGGCAGGCAGTCAAGGGCAAGCCCAAACTCACCGAGCTCTACGCGAAGAGCACGCTATTCGACTACTCATACCGCTACTTCTATGGCGACGGCTTTGGCAAGGACTACCAGATCCTCAACTTAGACGAGGGAACGCAGCAGAACCACCTGGAGCTGTATCTGGTGGCCTGTCTGCTGTCGTTCTTCCAGCAGCAGCGGCTCTACCGCGATCAAGGGGCGACGTTCCGGCCGTTCAACATCGAGAAGCCCTTGTGGATCTTCGTCGGCGGGAGCGTGACGGCGACATTGGCCACGCGGGATGCTTCGGACATCATAGAAATCCTGAAGTTCCTGGCCCGCTATGTGAAAGACCGATCGGCCAGTATCCAGCGTATCGAACGCGTGCTGAACCAGGGACTCGAGACCGCGACTGGCAAGAACTTGTTTGCGGGGCGCTTTACGTATCTCAACATGTGCGGACTCTCTCCGACGCAGGTCTTCGAGGAGACGCTCGTGACGCTCTTCAACGCGCCGGGTGGCGGCCAGCTCTACGTTGAGAACCTGAAGGGAGCGACCGGCGAAGTGGCGCTACGGCTGGGTGCCGAGAACGAAGCTTTTGGCGTCATCAACGTGGGCGACGATGCCAAGCTCGTAAAGCTGTGCGAGGAGAACGGCCTCGCCACTGGCGATCGGGAGTTCACGGGCTCGCTCTTCCACGAGATCAACAACGCACACTCGACGGTGAACCTACTAATCGGCTCGAAAAAGTTTACCGAGGGCTGGAGCAGCTGGCGTGTCTCCACCATGGGCTTGATGAATGTCGGCCAGGGGGAAGGGGCGCAGATTATTCAGCTCTTCGGGCGCGGGGTGCGGCTCAAGGGCTACGACCTGAGCCTCAAGCGCAGCGGCAAGTCGCAGCTACCGGAAGGCGTCGATCGGCCTAAACACATCAGCGTGCTGGAGACACTCGGCATCTTCGGCATCCATGCAGACTACATGGCGCAGTTCCGTGACTTTCTTGAAGAGGAGGGCCTGCCCACCAACGACGACCGCATCGAGTTCCTCATGCCGGTCATCAAGAACCTCGGCACGCAGAAACTCAGGACGATCCGCCTCAAGAAGACGATCAACGGCGTGAGCACCGAGTTCGGCGACGCGTTCCGCAAGCTCGCGCCGGTGCCGACGCTGGCCAGGCCGGACCCCGCCCACGATCGGAGTACGGAGTACTTGCAAAAGAACCAGGTCGTACTCAACTGGTACCCGAAGATCCAAGCGATGAAGTCGGGCGGTCTGGTGGGCGGCGATGCGGATGCCGCGCCGAACGAGACTCACCTGAGCGCCCGGCATGTGGCCTTCCTCGACCTCGACCGCCTCTACTTCGAGCTGGAGCGGTTCAAGACGGAGCGAAGCTGGTACAACCTGAACCTCACGCGGCAAGGGATTGAGGCGCTGCTTGCAGATCAGAGCTGGTACCGTCTGCAAATTCCCGCCGAGGAGCTGTCCTTCGATTCATTCGAAAAGGTGCGGCTGTGGCAAGAGATCGCCTTCTCGCTGCTCAAGAAGTACACCGAGCGCTACTACACCTTCCGCAAGCGTGAGTGGGAGCTGCCGCACCTGGAGTATCGCGATCTGGGGGAAGACGACCCGAACTTCCTCTGCGTGAAGGAATCACCGGACAATGGCTACTACCGCATCCTGATCGACCAGTCGCAGGAGGAGATCGTCGCCAAGCTCGAGGAGCTCAAGGCCGCGATCGAGAAGGGCGACCTCAAGCCTTGGGAGTTCCGGGGCATGAAGGCTATCTGGTTCGGCAAGCACCTGTACGAGCCATTGCTCTATCTGGACACGAACATCGTCGAAATTAGCCCCGCGCCGCTCAACAAGGGTGAGCGCCAGTTCGTCGAGGATCTCAAGGTATTCCACGACGGAAACGCCGACTACTTCAAGACTAGGGAGCTCTACCTCCTGCGCAACCTGAGCAAGGGCCGAGGCGTCGGCTTCTTCGAAGCCGGGAATTTTCACCCCGACTTCATCCTATGGCTGCTGATGGGTGATAAGCAGCATGTGATTTTCGTCGACCCCAAGGGCATCCGAAACATCAGCAAGGACGATCTGAAGATCCAGTTTTATGAGGAAATTAAGAAGATCGAACAGCGGCTCGGCGATCCGAAGGTGGTCCTTGACTCTTTCATCGTCTCAAACACGCCATCACACACCACGAAGATGCTCTGGGGGATAGACAAGAATGCGATGAATGAGCGGCACATCTTGTTCCAGGAAGAGGACCAAGACACCTACATCCAAACGATGTTGGAGAGCATTCTGGCTTCATTTGTGCCGAGCTGAAACGCCGGGGATTGAATGAGAATCGGAGTGGTTGGGGCGCTTTAAGGATGGGGTCAGCAACTGTCTTGAAAATCAAGCCGGCTGAGTGACAGCAACCCGCCACGGCGTCCGGCTTTTCACCATCGCATTCAAGATGGTCAGCAGTTTCCGCATGCACGCCGTCAACGCCAGCTTCTTTGCCTTCCCCGCCTGACAGAGTCGTTGATAGAACGTCCGAATCACGGGGTTCCTCCGTGTCGCCACGAGTGCCGCCATATACAGTGCGGCGCGGACGTGCGCACGCCCACCCCAGATCGCCCATCGGCCTTTGAGCGTGCCGCTGTCCCGGGGGAACGGCGCGACGCCCGCTAAGGCGGCCACTTCTTTGCGCGTCAAGGTCCCCAGCTCGGGGAGATTCACGAAGAGTGTCGTGGTGAGCACCGGCCCGACTCCTGGCACGCTCCGCAACACCTCTTCTTTCTCACGCCATACGGAACTCTGCTGCATCGTCGTGGTCAGATCCGTATGGATACGCTCCAATTCGTGCTCAAGCCACGCGATATGCGCCTGCACCCGCTTCTGGAGCGGACGGGTGGCGCGGCGCACAGCCTAGTTGGGGTCGCGTCTTGCTCTCGTACAGTGCGTGAATGCTGGGCTGTTGCGTTTCGCTAGAGACGGAACAGGTTCCGGCATTTTTGTTCGGAGTTCTCGCCAAAACCCCAGGTCGGACTCTC
>JAOUET010000177.1 GCA_029858605.1 Coriobacteriia bacterium
GTGCGGCTCTACACCGATTCGCAGAGGATGCGCGTGTACGTCGTTCCCAGCGGTGTTGTCGGGGAGGAGGTCGAGTGAGTCCGGCCGGTGGAGTCCTGCTGACCGCTGCCTCCCTCCTTGCAGGCTGGATAGGTCTCTGGCCCCTGCGCGGTCGCCTGGGCGCGGTGGGCTACCATCTTGCCTCGTATCCGATCGGCCTGGCGCTGTGGCCGCTCGTCGTTTCGGTGCTGTCAGTCCTTCACATCGGCTTCCGTCCGCTCCTGCCCTTCGTGGGGATGGTGGCTGCGCTGTTCACCACGTCGCTCTTCCTGGTGCGCGGGTGCGACGAGTCAGGCGGTCGCCCGGTTCCTTACTGGAGCTACGCGGCGTGGGGTGCCTGCGTCGTGGGCCTATCAGCGGTGGTGGCATTCACGGGCTGGACGGCTGCCGGCTTCGACAGCCTCTTCAACTACGAGGCTTGGGGCGTCTGGCTGTACGATGAGGGGACGTTCACTCGGAGCATCATCGGGTCGTTTGGCGCCTTCATCCCGTCGATTCACGCGGCCAATCGCTTCTTCGGCTCCGATTGGACGTCCACGCCATACCCGGTCATGAGCTTGCATGTGACGCTGCTGTTCGTGACGGCAGTGGTTCAGTGGGCGCGCGCGAGAGTCGGAGCGGCGATATCGGTCGCCATAGCGCTGGGTGCCCTCGCCCTCATGGTGACGACGCAGTCGTACGTGCACCATACGCTGTACGTTCACAGCCACATGACCACGGCGGCATACTTGCTGCTCGCGTTCTTCGGCTTGCAGCGCGCGTACTTGGGTGAAGACGATGCGGGCAATCCGCCGTCGGACGCGACAGCCATAGCCTGGCTGCTTGTCGCGGGAGTCGCGTCGGCCGCATCGGCGCTCACGCGTCCCGACGGAATCGCCTACATCGCGGTTCCTGCGGTGGTGGGCACCCTGCTGTGGCTGG
Source organism: Coriobacteriia bacterium (assembly GCA_029858605.1). GTDB lineage: Bacteria > Actinomycetota > Coriobacteriia > Anaerosomatales > JAENZW01 > JAENZW01. Next base: position 961 of record JAOUET010000177.1, read on the forward strand.
CCGGCAGCCGCTCGATTCGATCACAGGCAGTCCTCGTATGTGCGGCGGCGCTCCCTGTGGCGATGGTCTACATCTCGTCCTTCTACACTCTCGGCCTGTGGCGTGCGAAGAAACTGAGTGGGACGAAGGCCGCCGCCGTGCTCGTGGCACTCGCCCTGTGTGCCGTCGCCAGCATGGGTGTCGGTCTTCTGCCGCGTCTCCGCACGTGGCTCGGTCAGCGCGGTCGGGCGATGGCGCTCACCGTCGCACTGGAGATCGTTGCCATCACAGGCCTTGTCTTGCTCAATCCATCGCGCTTCGCCGAATCGACACGGAACATGGTCACCAACCTCTTCCGTACCGGCGGCTACGGCTACCTGTGGTACTTCGCGTTCGGCGCAATACTCGTGTCCCTTGCCTGGGGCGGACAGTGGAGGAGTGGTCGCTGGCCGTCCTACCTGGTCTTCGCGATCCTGCAGTTCTTCATCGTGGCGGCAGCCGTGCATGGCGTGGGTCACCCAGGAAGACTGAACCCAGCCGACAGCTTCAACCGCGTTTCATTTCACGCAGTGCCGTTGGTGTTCTGGTATGTGGCCATGGTTGTCGCCGCTCTGGTCGAAGCATTCCGCGAACAGGTCCAGCAAGTGGACTAGCGGCGATGGCGTCTGCTACGGCCCCGGCATCTTGCCAACCCAGATCGTCACCGTGTCTCCCGGCCTGCGTGAGGCTCCAGGCAGTGGATCCTGGTTCAGCACGATGCCGTCTTCATCTGGGTTGGCGGTGACCTGGTAGTTGACGAGCACGTCCAGGCGAAGGTCGTCGAGCAACCCGCGCGCCTCGGCTTCGGTCTTGTCTCTGAGTTCGGGTACGTCGACGAGCTCGATACCCTTCGAGACCACGATCGTGACGGTGGAGCCCACTTCGGCGAAGGCGCCCGCATCGGGCGTCTGGCGCATGACTCGGCCCTCGGGCACGGTGTCGTGGAACTCCTCGGATACCTTCACCTTGAATCCCGCCGCCGTCAGATCGTTCTCGGCCGTGGATCGCGACTTGTCCTTGACGTTGGGCACCTCTCTGAGTTCGGTGCCCTCACTGACGACCAGCGTGACGCGCGTACCTTTGGGGTGCTTCGATCCCGCCTTGGGGGTCTGTTTGATGACGATGCCCTTGTCGACGTCCTTGTTGTACTCGCGCTGTATGGTCTCGATTTCGAAACCATCGTCGCGCAGCTGCTTGATCGCGTCGTCTTCGGGCAGGTCCACGAGCTTCGGGATCTCGAAGAGCTCCTGTCCCTGACTGACTACGAGCTTGACCTCGCTTTCGGGATCGACCTCCGCTTCGGCTTCGGGCGTCTGCCCGATGACCGTGCCGGAAGGCTCCTCGCTGTACGCCGGCTCGATGTCGCCGACCTTGAGCTGCACGGCGGAAAGCGCGTCCTCGGCTTGACTGACGGTCATGCCCGAGAGGTCGGGAACCTTGATCTTGTCGGGTTCGCCATCGAAAGCGCCGAGTGCCCAGGCAGTTCCGATGCCGATGAGCAGGAGCGCGATAACGGCCACCACCCAGGGCCAACGCTTGCGTCCCTGTGGCACGGGGCGGACGCGTCCCGACTGCATGGCGTCGCGGTCAACGGCGGGCATGACTGTCGTTGTGCCTGCTGCCGTGTCGACGACGCGGCCCGAAGCCACGCGCTGGAGGTCTTGACGCATGTCCTCGGCGGACGTGTAGCGCTGCGAAGGATCCTTGCTCATCGCTCGCAGGATCACCGCTTCCAGCGATTGTGGGATGTTCGGGTTGACCTCCCGGGGCGGCACCGCGTCCTCGTTCACGTGCTTTAGCGCCACCGAGACGGGCGAGTCGCCTTCGAAGGGAAGCTTGCCCGTCGTGATCTCGTAGAGAACGACGCCCAGCGAGTACAGATCGCTTGCGGGACCCAGCGTCTGGCCCTGTGCCTGCTCGGGGCTGACGTAGTGCGCCGTACCGAGGACCGAGCCGGTCTGGGTCAGTTGCGTATTGCCCATGCGAGCGATTCCGAAGTCCATGACTTTGATCTGGCCATCGGGCGTCAGCACGATGTTGTGCGGTTTGATGTCGCGGTGGATGATGTCGTACCCGTGCGCGACCGATAGCGCAGCGCAGACCTGGGAGGCGTACTCGGCCGCCTTGAGCGGGTCGATCGGACCGCGCTGCTCGACGAGTGCCTTGAGGTCGGTCCCTCGCACGTATTCCATGATTATGTAGTAGGTGTCGTCGTCCCGGCCCCAGTCGTAGATGTTCACGATTCCGGGATGCGAGAGGTTGGCCGCAGCCTGGGCCTCCTGGCGGAAGCGCGCCACGAACTGCTCGTCGGCGGAGAACTGCTGGTGCAGGACTTTGACCGCGACGGTCCTGCCGAGGACCTCATCGACGGCCTTGTAGACATCGGCCATGCCTCCGGAACCGATCTTCTCTGTCACGCGGTACCGGCGGCCGAATACGAGATCAGTCACACGTTGCTCCCCTTGATGCTTGCACTCATATGTCCCTACCGCTCGACCAGTGACATTCTATCGAATCACCAGCGCCGAGTACGAAAGCTCACACTTCGACTGCAGTTCCGATCATCTACCGAGGGCGGTCTCGAGCACCGGCTTGGCTCTCGGAGCTGCGTCCCGTCCGCCAACACCCGCGTTCTCTAGCACGATCGCCATGGCCACCCGGGGGTTCTCGGCAGGCGCGAACGCGATGAACCACGCATGCGTCTCCTGGCTCTTGCCCACCTCGGCAGTCCCTGTCTTGCCCGCGACCGTCACGCCCGGG
>JAOUET010000020.1 GCA_029858605.1 Coriobacteriia bacterium
AGGAGTGCGGTAAGTGGCAGAAGATATGACCGAGACAACAGTACTTCCGGTCGACATCCAAGAGGAACTGCGCTCCAGCTTCCTCGAGTACTCCATGAGCGTCATCGTCGCACGCGCGCTGCCGGATGTGCGTGATGGCCTCAAGCCGGTGCACCGGAGGATCCTGTACGCAATGAACGAGTCGGGCTTGACGCCGGGCAGGCCCTACAAGAAGTCGGCGTGGACCGTCGGCGAGGTAATCGGCAAGTATCACCCGCACGGCGATACGGCGGTCTACGACACCATGGTGCGCATGGCGCAGAACTTCGCCATGCGTGTACCGCTTGTCGACGGGCACGGGAACTTCGGTTCGGTGGACGGGGACTCTGCCGCCGCCATGCGGTACACGGAGGCTCGGTTGCAGCGCGTGACCACCGAGCTCCTGCGAGACCTGGACAAAGAAACCGTCGATTTCGGCCCGAACTACGATGAGTCGCTGGAAGAGCCCCTCGTCCTGCCCAGTCGCTTCCCGAATCTACTGGTAAACGGCTCTGCGGGCATAGCCGTGGGAATGGCGACGAACATCCCTCCGCACAACCTCGGAGAGACGATCGACGCCGTGACGATGATCATCGACAACCCTGAGGTGACAGTCGCCGAACTACAGAAGGTGATACCGGGCCCCGATTTCCCGACCGGTGGCGTGATCATGGGTCGCGAGGGAATCCGCAACGCCTACGAGACCGGGCGCGGCTCGATCAAGATACGCGGCAAGGCGCATATCGAGCAAACCTCGACCGGGCGCACGCGCATAATCGTCAGCGAGATTCCGTACATGGTGAACAAGTCAAAGCTCGTGACGAAGATCGCCGAATTGGTTCGCGCGAAGAAGCTGACCGAGATCTCGGATCTGCGCGATGAGTCCGATCGCAAGGGCATGCGCATCGTGATCGAGTTGAAGTCTAACTGCGTGCCGCAGGTAGTCCTCAACAAGCTGTACAAGCACACGCCTCTTCAGACCGGATTCGGCGCGAACATGCTCTCGCTCGTCGACGGAGTCCCGCGCACGCTCACGCTGCCCGAGATGCTCAAGTACTACGTCGAGCATCAGAAGGAAGTAGTCACACGGCGCACGCGCTACGAGCTGCGCAAGGCCCAGGAACGCGCGCACATCCTCGACGGCTACGTCATAGCACTCGACAACATCGACGAGGTCATCCAGATCATCAAGTCGAGCGAAGACGACGTCGAGGCCAAGACGAGACTCATTGAGCGTTTCGGGCTGACCGAGGTGCAGACCGACGCGATTCTCGAGATGCGTCTGCGCAGGCTCACCGGTCTCGAGCGACACAAGATCGAGGACGAACTCGAGGAGCTTCGCCGAAAGATTGCCTTCTACAAGAAGGTGCTTGGCGATGTGGGTCTCGTGCTTCAGATGGTCAAGGAGGAGATGGCCGAGGTCCGCGAGAAGTTCGCCGACGAGCGCCGTACCGAGATCACATCCGAGGCGCGCGACCTGGACGTCGAAGACCTGATCGCAGAAGAGGACATGGTCGTCACCATCACCAAGACTGGCTACGTGAAGCGCCTGCCGGTTGCGACCTACCGCCAGCAGAAACGCGGCGGCAAAGGCATCAGCGGTGTCAATCTGAAAGAAAGCGACTTCGTAGAGCACCTGTTCATCAGCTCGACGCACGACTACGTTCTCTTCTTCTCGACAAAGGGCAAGGTGTATCGCCTCAAGGTGCACGAATTGCCGGTGGGGTCGCGTCACGCGCGCGGCACGGCCGCAGTGAACCTGCTGCCCTTTGAGACGGACGAGAAGATCGCGGCGGTCATCACGACCCGCGAGTTCAGTCCAGACGACTACCTCCTGTTCGCAACGAAGCAGGGGATGGTCAAGAAGACAGCGATGCAGGCGTACGACCGTTCTCGCCGCGACGGGATCATCGCCATCAACCTGCGTGCTGGCGACGAGCTCATAGCGGTTCGCCGCGTCAGGACGGGCGAGAAGGTGATGATGGTCTCGAATGCGGGCAAGGCCATCAAGTGGGACGAGGCAGACGCGCGACCGATGGGCCGCGACACCATGGGCGTGAAAGGGATGGCGCTCAAGGAGGGTGAGGCCGTCTTGGGCATGGAGATCGCCCCGCCCGAGGCAGAGTTGTTCGTCGTGACGCAGCGAGGATACGGAAAGCGCACGCCTGTCTCCGAGTATCCCGAGCAGAAACGCGGCGGGATGGGCGTCAAGACCATCCAGGTGACCGAGAAGAAGGGCCCCCTGGCAGGCATGAAGATCGTGCAACCGCTGCACGAACTCATGCTGATTTCCCAGGAGGGAGTAGTCATTCGCGTCAAGGCGAACGACATCTCGAAGCTTGGTCGATCCACGCAGGGCGTGAAGGTGATGAACGTGTCCGTCTCCGACTGCGTATCCGCGATCGCGCGGGTGGCGGCAGGCAGGCGGAAGAAGGCCTCCGACGCGGTTGCCGAAGGGCAAGGCAAACTCGTGGCGGCCGAGGGAGCGGACTCGGCATCGGCGATCGACGATCGCGAGGCGGAAGCCGAGGAGCTCGTCTCGGAAGAGTTCGAAGGTGTGGACGAGCAGGAGTAGGCGGGACGAGGGCGCGCACCATGCTCGAAAGCGGAACGGCGCGGGTGCCGCGAAGCGCTTCCGAGATCCGGGCGGTCCTGTTCGATCTCGACGGGACTCTCGTCGATACCGTGGCTCTGATCCTGGCATCGATGCGACACGCGACCCACACGGTCCTCGGCTACACGCCGCCCGACGAAGTGCTGATGCAGGGCGTTGGCGTGCCGCTGGCCACGCAGATGCACGCCTTCTCGGTGGAGCATGCCGAGGAGCTCGTTCGCACCTATCGTGCCCACAACTGGGAGATACACGACGAGCTGATCGCCGAGTACCCGGGTGCCGAAGACGTGCTTGGTGAACTGGCGGCGCGTGGGATGCCGATGGGGGTCGTGACCTCCAAGAGCAGGTCCGTGGCGACACGCGGGATCGAGCGGTTCGAGCTCCAGCGGTATCTCAGAGTCGTTGTGTGCGCCGACGACACGACACGGCACAAGCCAGAACCTGATCCGCTCGTGCGCGCAGCCGGGCTGCTCGGCGTGCCGCTCGATGAATGTGCCTACGTCGGCGACAGCCCATACGACATGCAGGCCGCGCTCGCGGGTGGCGCCATAGCGGTTGCGGCGCTTTGGGGCGCGTTCGCGCCCCACGCCGTTCTCGGGCCACGGCCGCACTTCGCGCTGCGGTTCCTGGGCGATATCTTGCCGCTGTTGGACGGCGAGGAGCAGCGGTTCCGGATCGGGAGCGACGCTGTGCCGCCGCTGTGACGGAGGACCTTGACCACAGGGTGGTCCGGCTGACCCGGAGCGGCCTTCCGCGTACGCTGCTGGATGCGCGATGCGGGCGTGTGAACGGGTATGAGAGTATGAGCGCAGCGGCCACCGGGGCTGCGCCTGGAGGGGGATTCTGTCGCGCGATCTCTAGGAGGCGATAGTGTCGTCGAGAAGCAAGATCATCGTGGCCGTGGTGGGCCTGCTTGTGGTCGCCGGTGTCGCGGCAGGAATCGGACTGCAGCTAACGGGCCCCGGCCCAAAGGTCGATGTGTCCTCCGTCCAAGTGGAGGACCTCGCTGTAACCGTTACCACATCCGGGCGCGTGGACGCGGGGATATGGGCGGACGTCTATCCTCCGTCCGCAGGCACGCTCGACACCATCCAGGTCGAGGACGGTCAGCAGGTCGCCTCCGGTACGGTGCTCGCGAGGATGGACGGGAAGCCGTTCGAAGCCGCGTATCTCCAAGCGCAATCGGCACTCGCTCAGGCCGAGGCTCAGGCAGCGGGAGTCGACCAGAGGGAGCCGACGAGCAGCGACGTCACCGCCGCACGTGCAGGCACAGATGCGGCTTGGGCGCAGTATGAGTCAGCTCTGGCTGCGCTCGAGGCGATCGGTGACGGCGCGCCGAGTTCCACAGCCCTGGCTGCCGCGCAGGCCGCCACGGACGCTGCCTACTCCGCGTACCTGTCGGCAAAGACGCAGTACGACTACGTCAAGGCCATCTATGACACGAGCTCCTCGCCGACACCATCTCTAGAGGCCAGCCTCACGGCCGCCGAAATCAACATGAAGCAGGCCAAGTCTGCGTATCTTGCGGCCAAGTCTGCCGAAGAAGCGCTGAGGAACTACGACGACACCGCCCAGCAAGCTCAGCTCGAGGCGGCCGTCGACCAGGCCTACGCGGGCTATCTGTCCGCGCTTGCACAGCAGCGGCAGGTCGAGGGGACTTCCGTGTCCGCCGAGCGCTCGGCGGCACAAGCTGCCATAGAACAAGCACGCGAGGGACTGGTAGTCGCCGAGGACAATCTCAGGAAGTCGACTCTCAGGGCACCCATCGACGGCGTCGTAGTGTTCAACCCGACGGGGGCGCCCGTGGCCGAGGGCTCCGTGCCTACCGCTTCGGAGGGAACCCCGGTGACACCGCAGTCGGCACCCTTCACCATCATGGACCTCGGGGGCGTGCGATTCACAGCCGAAGTCGACGAGGTCGACGTCGGCAGCATCGACGTCGGACTGGCGGCGGGGGTCAACCTCGACGCGTTCTCCGAAAGGACCTTCGACGCTGTAGTCGTGACGGTCATGCCGCAGGCTACGCTCACGCCGACCGGAGGAACCGTCTTCCCGGTCTACCTGGCATTCGAAGAAAGCACCTCCGATCTGCTGGTGGGCATGAAGGGGGACGCCGAGATCGAGGTGAGTTCTGTGCCCGGAGCCGTGACCATTCCTGTTGAAGCACTCTTCGACGAAGGCGGCACAACCTTTGCGTACGTTGTCCGAGACGATGACACCCTCGCTCGGACCAGGGTCGAAGTGGGAACGCTGACGGAAACCCGAGTGCAGATTACCGGGGGATTGCGTCCGGGCGACACAGTGGCCCTATCGGGAGCCACAGAACTCGTGGACGGGATGAAGATCGAGCGAGCCGAGTAGCAGTGGTAGAACGGTTCGGCGAAGCGGCCAAGAGCACCAGCTGCCCTGAGGAAGCGAGGGTCGTTCTCGAGGCCCGAGGAGTCACAAAGCGCTACGACCTGGAGGGTATCACCGTGCACGCGTTGTGCGGGGTCGACCTCGAGGTCTGCGAAGCGCAGATGCTCGCCGTGATGGGGCCGTCGGGCTCCGGCAAGTCGACGCTCATGCACATCATCGGGCTCTTGGACCACCCGACGGACGGCAACGTCGTCGTCGAGGGCGAGGACGTGTCACGCATGGCGCCAAACGACCTCGCTGCGGTTCGCAACAAGCGGATAGGATTCGTCTTCCAGTCGTTCAACCTCCTACCGCGCACGACGGCGCTGTCCAACGTGGAGCTCCCGCTCATCTACGCGGGTATTCCGATGCTCAAGCGGACGAAGCTTGCGAGGGAGTCTCTGGAGAGGGTGGGGCTCGGCGACAGGCTCGGCCACTTCTCGAGCCAGCTATCCGGCGGTCAGCAGCAGCGGGTGGCAATCGCCCGGGCCCTAGTCACGAAACCGAGCATCGTGCTCGCCGACGAGCCCACCGGCAACCTCGACTCGCGCTCGGGCATCGAAGTAATGTCGGTTCTCCAGGAATTCAATCGTCAAGGGGTCACGATCGTGGTGGTCACGCATGACGCCGTGGTCGCGCGACACGCCGAACGCATCGTCCACCTCAAAGACGGTTGCGTGGTGCACGACGAGCTCGTCAAGGACCGCACCATCGCCGAGGACAAGATGCGCGAACTAGAAGCCGAGGAAGCGAGTGGGTTTCCCGAATCACAAGACGCCTCAGGGGCCACGCGCGCATGAACCTCGTCGAGAGCATCCGGATCGCCATCAGGGCGTTGAACGCCAACAAGGTCCGCAGCGCGCTAACCATGCTCGGCGTCATCATAGGCGTCGCCGCGGTCATCCTGCTCGTGGCAATCGGAACGGGAGTCCAGGAGGAAGTGACCGGGTCGATCGAGGGGCTCGGTTCGAACTTGATCTTCGCATTCCCGGGCAACGTCGAAGAAGGCGGCGGTGGCGGCTTCAGCGTCACGAAACAGTTCACGCTTGAGGACGTGACGCTGCTGGAGCGACGTCTCGGCACGAGTGACGAGGTCGTCCCCATCATCCAATCTCCCGCAACTCTCAAGGTGGGCAGTCGGGAGTTGCGCACGACGATAGCCGCAGCGAACGAGCACGCCGACGAAGTCTTTACCTCCACGTATCTGGGGGGCCGGGGGTATCGGCGAAGCGAGGTCGCGGCATCGGCGCGCGTGATCGTGATCGGCTCGAAGGTGAAAGACAAACTCTTCTCCAATACGGATCCGGTGGGCAAGAAGCTGGACGTGAACGGGCAGCAGTTCACGGTGATCGGTCACATCGCTGCTCAGGGTGGGTCGCTCACCGGCGACCAGGACAATCAGGTCTACATGCCCGTGACGACCGCACAGCGGCTTCTCGGCACCAAGGACATCGGTGCTATCGTCGTGCGAGCCGAGGATCCCCGCTCCGTAGACATGCTGCGGCTGCGGATGCAACAGATACTGCGCCCAAAGTTTGGCGACGAGTTCAGCGTGTTCACCCAGGAGGAGACCCTCGGCATTCTGACACAGCTGTTGGGGACGCTCACCTTCATGTTGGCCGGAATCGCCGGGATATCGCTACTCGTTGGCGGCATAGGCATCATGAACATCATGCTTGTCAGCGTGAGCGAGCGGACTAGGGAAATCGGGATCCGCAAGGCTGTCGGAGCCAAGACGTACGACATCATGAGCCAATTCGTCATCGAGGCGGTCGTGCTGTCGATTGCTGGTGGTGCGGTCGGGATCGCGCTGGGGTGGGGAGGGTCGGCGGCGCTGCGCCAATGGGTGCCCACAGAGGTGACATGGTGGGCGGTGGCTCTCGCATTCTTCTTCTCTGCGGCGGTCGGGATCTTCTTCGGCGTGTATCCGGCTTACCGAGCATCACGCCTGGATCCGATCGACGCGCTCAGGTACGAGTAGCCGGGGCGCGACTCTCGGGAGACGCTAGCCCTGAAAGTCGCTCGGATCGACGCTCTCGAGGAAATGGCGGAACTGCTCGATTTCCTCTTCCGCGTCGCCTACCACGGCAGACTCCTCGTCAACGGCTGCCTCGTCGAGGACGTCCTCCGAGACGAAGATTGGCGATCCAGTGCGGATGGCGAGGGCGATGGAATCCGAGGGACGCGCATCCACGACAACCGTCCGAGCGGAATCTTCCAAGGTGAGTTCCGCGAAGAACGTGCCCTCTTCAAGCCGGACTATCTCGACGCGCGCGACGTCGAGACCCGAAGAGACGATGACATCCTGGAGCAGGTCGTGAGTCATTGGCCTCGGCGGCTCCATGCCTTGCAGAGCGAGGAGTATGGCGGTCGCCTCCGGATGGCCTATCCATATCGGCAGGAGACGGCCGTGCCCCGGCTCGTCGTCTACCGGGCGCAGGATGATCACGGGCTGGTTGGATACGGAGTCGACCGAGAGCGAAGCGATGCGAACGGGAATCACGAAGGAGCACCTCCTCTCCCAACGGCGGTCGCAGACTAGTACGTTCCACTATGATACGGGATGGAATCGGGGGCAGCCGGAGGAATCATGCAGCGTTTGCATATCTCCACAACCGTGCGCGAGCAGCTGGTCGACATCACGCTAGAAGTTGCCGAAGCGGTAGCGGTCAGCGGTATCGCAGAGGGCGTCGCGGTCGTGTACTCGCCGCATACGACTGCGGGTATCACGGTCAACGAGAATGCCGACCCCGATGTGGCGGCAGACCTGCTCGAAACGTTGCGCCGCATCGTGCCGTGTGAGGCGGGCTATCGCCACTGCGAGGGCAACTCGGATGCCCACGTGAAGGCGAGCCTCGTCGGCTCGAGCGCGGTGGTTCCGATCGATGGCGGGCGGCTCGTCCTAGGCACTTGGCAGGGTGTGTACTTTGCCGAATTCGACGGTCCGAGAAGCCGAAACGTCATCGTGACCGTGACGCCCGGCTAGGGGTTCGCCAGCTCCTTGACGGTGTATGAGCCGTGGGCTATGGTAGCGAAGCGTTTTCCCCGGTGGGGGCCCGTAGCTCAGTCGGTTAGAGCGCACGGCTGATAACCGTGAGGTCGGTGGTTCGAATCCACTCGGGCCCACCATTCCAGACAGACTCGTTGTACCGGACACGTCGCCGGCGGCGGAGGGCCCCTTCCGGCCGCAGTGGGCCTACCGCTCCAGTGCCACTTGCATGACGTCGATGTTTCCGCTGCGGAAGCCGGTCCGGCAGTACGCGAGATAGTAGCGCCACATCCGCAGGAATCGCTCGTCGAAGCCCATCGCAAGCACCTGGTCCCGCACGGAGTCGAACCGTTCGAGCCACTTCTCGAGAGTGCACGCGTACGACTGGCCGAAGAACTGCGGCTCCGCCACAGACAGGCCCTGTCCCTCGGCGGCCTTCCGAAACCGCTCGGGCGAGGGCAGCATGCCCCCGGGGAAGATGTAGCGCTGGGTGAAGTCGGGTCTCGCCCTGTAGGCATCGAAGCTCTCTTCGCAGATCGTGATGGTCTGCATCGCTATCCGTCCGCCTGCGGCGACCAGGTCTCGTAGACACCGGAAGAACAGAGGCCAGTACTGCTCGCCGACCGCCTCGAACATCTCGATCGATGCGATTCCGGTGTAGACCTCGGAAACGTCCCGGTAGTCCTGCAGCCGAATCTCGACCCGGCCGTCGAGCCCTGCATCTGCGACCCGGCGTGCGGCGAGATCTCGCTGCTCCTCGGACAGGGTGATCGCCGTGACGCGACAGCCGGCTTCTTGCGCGACGTGCATCGCGAAGCCGCCCCAGCCGCATCCGATCTCGAGCAGGTGGTCTCGCGTGGAAGGCTGCAGCAGTTCCAGCAGCCGGTCCCACTTGCGTTGCTGCGCCTCGCTTAGGTCCTCGGTCGTGCTCTCGCTGGTCTTCGAGAACAGGGCCGAGGAGTAGGTCATTGTGTCGTCGAGCCACAGTCGATAGAAGTCGTTCCCCAGGTCGTAGTGGTGGGCGACGTTCCGCCTGGCTCCGTTGCGCGTGTTGGCGCGCAGGCGGTGCCAGGCTCGTTGGACGGGTTGCAGGGGTGTGGGGAGCCGGTCGAGCGCGCACGACTGGATGTTCGCCATGCCGAGGTCGAGGACGGCAGAAAGATCGGGCGTGTCCCACTCGCCGTAGATGTAGCCCTCGGCCAGACCGATAGAGCCGCTCATGACTATCCGGCGAGCCGCCCCGGGGTCGATGAGGGTCACTTCGGCGAGCGGACCGGGCCTGCGGCCCTCGAAGACGGCCACCGACCCGTTCGCATCGCGCAACGCCAGCTTGCCGACGGCAAGCCGCGAGAGCAGGGCGGTCACGATGCGCTCCGACGTCGTGTGCCGTCGCACTGACACCGTCGATGTGGAGGGCGTGGTCATAGCGAGGTCTCCTCGTTGGGCGGAGCTGGCCTCGGAATGTAACGTATCCGCTTGGCCACGATACGTAACGCCTGCCATCGGATGAGGATCCACGCGCGTGGCGACATCGGGCCGTACCGAAAAACGGTCGCAAGTATGCTGCGATCGGTGATCTCGCGTGCGCGAAGCGACACGCCGGCCACCAACAGCAACTCACCCTTGATGTAGTCGTGGATCGAGACAGCGAGCTTGTCGGCTGGCGGGGTGAAGTGGAACTCATACCGGCCGTCCATCTCGATGAAAGGCGACACGTGGAAGACCTTGATGACCTCCGGACGTTGCTTCCAGTCGAGCGCGTGACCGTGTGCGTGCAGCAAGTAGTTGTGATGTTCGCCGAAGGTGTTGCAGACTTCGGCAAGGATTGCCCGGGGCAACCCGTCGGCGTCAAAGCAGTACCAGAGGGCCACAGGGTAGAAGCGGAAGCCGAGGACGCGAGGAAACGCGAGCAGGAACACCTTCCCGCCGGCCACATCGACTCCGGCTCTGGCGAGCAGGTCGTCGACCCATGGGCGCAACGGCGACCCATCGCGCGGTCCGTGGTCGCGATCCCAAAACGACATGAAGCCGCCGTGGTTGTAGGCGAAGAGCCGCATCGCGCGATCGAGATCGGCAAGCTCATCGAGGTCGACATATATGTAGTACAGGCCGTAGCGGAACGCATTGCGCCTGGGCGTTCGGCGTTCGTGTCGAACGGTGCCGACGTAGAGCGCGCTACTCACTTCGAGACCTCCGGGCCGCCCAGCACGCGCGTGCGGGAGGAGTCGAGCTCCTCTGCCCAGGGGAGTGCGGCGCCGAGACGCTCCGCGACGCTAACGGCGGACAGCATGCCATCCTCGTGGAAGCCGTATCGCGTCCATGCGCCCGCATACCAAACGTTGCCGACGCCCTGTATCTCACCGAGTCGCCTCTGGGCCGCAATCGCGTCCGCCGAGTACATGGGGTGGTCGAAGACCATGCGCAGGAGCTCGCTGTCGGCGGCGGGATGTTTGTGCTCGTTGAGCGTCTCGATGACCGGCGTCTCGACGGGCAGCCGCTGAAGTCGGTTGAGGTAGTAGGAGAGCACCAACTTGTCCTTTGCCGTCTCGCAGCAGGCCGAATACCAGTTCCAGGCCGCCCACGCGCGACGTCTCTTCGGCAGGAAGGACGGGTCCGTGTGGATCACTACTTCGTTTGGCCAGTAGGAGAAGACGCCGAGAATCTCCGTTTCCGCATCCGTGGCACCCGCGCCGAGCATCTCGAGGGTCTGTGGTGGATGCGAGGCGATGATGGCGGCATCGTAGACTTCAGTTCGCCGAGGCGTGGAGACTCGCACGCCGTTTTCGGTTCGAGAGACCGCTTCGACCGGCTCGGCGGTGTGCACTTCGCCCGAGAACGACCGCGCGGCCGCCTCCACGTACGTGCGCGACCCGCCGACGACCGAACGCCACTTGGGCTTGCCCGTGATGTGCAGTAGCCCGTGCTTGTCGCAGAAGCGCATGAAGGTAGCGGCTGGGTAGTCGAGCATCTTGCCGGGGGGCGCGGACCAGATTGCATCGCCCATTGGGATCAGGTACCAATCGGTGAAGCCCCCGCTGTAGCCTTCGCGCTCGAGCATCTCGCCGAGCGTCATCGTCTCGAGCGAAGGGTCCGCAAGCAAGCGGTCGGCGTTGCGGCTGAAGCGCACGATGTCCGCGAGCATCTTCAGGAAGCGGGGGTTCGCTATGTTCTTGCGCTGCGCGAACACGCTGTTCAGGCTGTCGCCGCTCCACTCGACGTTCTCGGCGGGCAACTGCACCGAGAAGGACATGTCTGACTCCTGCCATTCGACGTCGAGCCGCTCGAAGAAACGAATCAGGTTCGGATACGTGCGCTGGTTGAAGACCATGAATCCGGTATCTGCGGGGAAGCCGACACCCCCGACGGTCAGGTCCACCGTGCAGGCGTGCCCTCCCAGCCGACTCTCGGCCTCGTAGACATCGACCGTGTGATTTGGGGAAAGCAGCCAGGCCGAACCCAGACCACCTACACCAGTCCCTACGATCGCTACCCTCATGATGCGCATCCTTCCCACGGCGCGTTCGAGTCGATGTGCGCCGCGGCGCCTTCTGCATTGGGAACAGTCATAGGTGATATTCCCTTGCATCGCTAACGCGTTCGCCTCAGGGCGACCGCAATGGCGCGGCACCGCGAGAGAGGAGCCCCCGCATGCCGACGATTCTCATCACAGGAGTGTCGAGCGGCATCGGCCGGGCGAGCGCGGAACGTTTCGCGCGTGCCGGCTGGAGAGTGATCGGGACAGTTCGGGATTCGGTGCGCGAGCAGGACACGTCTTGGCCCGGTGACGTGGCGATCGAGGCCCTCGACTTGGACTGTCCCGGGTGCGGGGCCGGACTGTCGGAGAGGGTGCTCGCTCGATACGGCTGCCCCGACGTTGTCGTCAACAACGCGGGCATGCTCCAGTTCGGCCCGATAGAGACCGCGAGCCCGGACGATATCGAGCGCATATTCCGGGTGAACGTGTTCGAGCAGCTGAGCCTCGCGTACGGATTCGTGCCCTCCATGCGCGAGCGGGGCAGTGGGACGATCGTCAACGTGACGTCCCTTGGTGGCCGCGTGGTCTTCCCGTTCTTCGCCGTCTACAACGCGACGAAGCACGCCCTCGAGGGATTCAGTGAAGGCATGTGGCACGAGCTCCAGCCGTTCGGCATTCGCGTGAAGACGATCGAGCCGGGATTCGTCCAGACGGCAATCTGGGGCAAGGCCATCGGAGGGCCTGCCGAAGACAAGCCGGAGCCATATCGTTCGGCCATGGAGTCGATGGAGCGCTTCGAGAGGTCCATCGAGAAACGCACATCATCCGAGCGAGCGGCCGAAGAGATCTGGGAAGCCGTCAATGACCCGTCCGACCGCCTTCGCTACCCTATCGCCGCATACGCTCGCCCGATGCTGCTCGCGAGGCGGCTCCTCGGCGACCGATTCATGTTGCGCTTCTTCCACCGGCGCTGGATGGGCAACGTGTAGCTTTCGGCCCGGATGATGGGACTCCTTTGCCCGCGTCCCCGATTCGTCCCCGGCACGGGCCGCCCTGTCAGCACTCTTGCCGCGTGTGTTCCGGCGCAACGCGCCTCGCAGCATACTGAGACTGGAGTAGTGGCATATATTCGGCTGGAGGGGGCGCCAGTATGCGACCGAGCCCGCGGACGGTCTTGTTGTTCGTGCTCGGGATGGGAAGCATCACCGCCATTGCCACCGTGGTCGGTCTCGAGGTGGGCGGGCCGGACGGCGCCCTCGCCATTCGCGACTTGGGCAAACTAGCCGTCATTATCGGATTGGCAATGGTGGTTCTGTCGGCGGCCGCGCTTTTGCCTCGCAGACACGATGGGCGAGGCGCTTGGGCTTTCATCGGAATCGCCCTGCTGTGCGTCGGAATCGGTGACGCGGTTGGGACGCACATCGAGATCGTACAAGGCCGGGAGGTTCCTTTCCCGGGAGCGGCGGACGTCTTCCGTGTGGCGTACTGCCTCCTGCTCTTCGGCGGCCTGCAGTCTGCCGTTCGCCGCTATCGGGCAAGGACGTCGCTCGCGGGCGCGGCTTGGTTCTCCGCAGCGAGCGGGGCCCTACTTCTTGCCGTGATCTGGCTGACAATACTGCAGCCATACATCCTGGCGGACGGTGGCCTGTCGGGAGGGGCGAGATTCCTCAGCATCCTCTACCCTGTTGTGGACGTGATGGCCCTCTTCGTTCCTGCGATGTTCATGCTGCTGGCCGCGGTTCGTCTCGGGCACGGCGGTGCCGCCATGCCCTGGTATGCATTGTGCTCGGGAGTTCTGGTGCTGGTGGCAAGTGACGTCGGCTTCTCATATCTCACGGTGACCGACAGCTATCAGGCCGGCGCGATCGTCGACTACGGCTGGATGTTCGCATACGTGCTGATTGCCGTGGGCGCCTCACTTGCACACGACCTGGCGCAACCGAGAGCGCAAGCGACCCGGTTGGCTCACGAGTCGGCGTGAGGGCCTGCAGTCACCCGCTGCAGGTGCCGAGACCTAGCCTCCGCCGAGACCTAGCCTCCCAGCAGGGTCACCATCACGTCGTGCACGCCGCCGTCATCGACGAGGGGCACGCGGAGGTCCGGCCTGTCGGCCCCGTCGAGTTCGAGTCTTGCTACGCCACGGTTCACACCTCGCGGGTTCGTCACGAAGATGCGGTACTCCGTGGAGCCGTGGCGGTAGGCGATATCGAATCCCCGCCACGGTTTGGGGATGCACGGATCCACGGTGAAGTATCTCTGCCCGCCTTCGGCGCCAAGCCTCAATCCGAAGACGTACTGCACGACGACGCGGTAGAACCAACTCGCCGAGCCCGTGTACCAAGTCCAGCCGCCGCGACCGACGTGAGGAGGGGCAGCATAGACGTCTGCCGCAATCACGTAGGGCTCGACCTTGTAGAGTTCGGCGTCCTCGCGAGACCGGGCGTGGTTGACGGGGTTCACAAGGTCGAGCAGGCCGATGGCCTCGTCGCCGTCCTTCTGCAATAGGTAGGCGAGCACCACCCAAAGAGCGGCATGCGTGTATTGGCCTCCGTTTTCGCGGACACCGGGAACGTACCCCTTGATGTATCCGGGATCGTGCGCCATGCGGTCGAACGGCGGAGTCAGAAGGGCGATGAGCTTGTCTTCGCGGCGCACCAGCTTCTCCTCCACGGAGTCGAGCGCCAGGAGCGCTCGCCCAGTGTCGGCGGAACCCGATATCGTGGCCCATGCCTGCGCTACTGCGTCTATTCGGCATTCCTCGGCGTGTCGAGTTCCCAGCGGCGTGCCGTCGTCGAAGTAGGCGCGCCGGTACCATGAGCCGTCCCAAGCATTCGCTTCCACCGCGTCGGCAAGCCGCTTGGCCCATTTGCGATAGTCGTCCGCGCGATCCATCTCACCCATGCGCTCGCAGACGTCGGCGAAGCTCTTGAGGGTTGCGTTCAGGAACCAAGCCAGCCACACACTCTCGCCGCGCCCGTCTATCCCGACTCGGTTCATACCGTCGTTCCAGTCGCCTCCACCCATGAGCGGGAGCCCGTGAGGGCCGGTCTCCCGAGCGGACTCCAGTGCACGCACGCAGTGTTCGTAGACCGTGCCGGCAACCTCTGAAACGGCTGGCTGCATGTAGTTGTCCTCGTGGTTCGGCTCGACTTCCGCTCCTTCGATGAAGGCCGTAAGCTCGTGCAACACACTCTCGTCGCCTGTAGCTCCAACGTACTCTGCGGCCACGTATGGCAGCCAGTGACGGTCGTCAGAAATGCGCGTCCGGACGCCACGTCCCGAGTACGGCTGCCACCAGTGGAGAACGTCACCGAGCTGGAACTGATGCCTGGACGCCTCGAGGATCTGCGCACGAATGAGATCGGGCCGAGCGTAGATCGTGCACAAAGAGTCCTGAAGCTGGTCCCTGAAGCCGTATGCACCTGACGACTGGTATGCGGCGGTTCGGCCCCAAAGCCGACAAGCGATAGCCTGGTAGAGTACGGGACCGTTGACCAGGATATCGATGGCCGGGTCCGGAGACTGCACTTGCACGCAGCCGAGGATCTCTTTCCAGTAGTCCTTGACCCCCTCAAGGGCCGCGTCCACGGCTCCGTCTGCCCTGTAGCGCTCGACCAGCGAACGCGCCTCGTCGAGCTTGGCGGTCTGGCCGAGGAAGAAGGAGACTTGCTCCTCGGCCCCGGGTGCGACCTCGACCTCCACCATCAGCGCGCCGCAGTTGTCGTGATAGCGGCCAGTGCGAGCGTCGAGCTGCGCCCGGTGCATGGCTGCGGGGTTCGCGGGTCTGCCATTGCGCCCGACGAACTCGGTTCGGCTGCCCGTGAAAGAATGCAGTTCTCTATCGGTTGCCACGAACGCCGAACGTCCGGGGAAGTCGATATTGAAGTGATTGTGAGCCGTCAGGATCTGTGATTCTGGGTCGAACCAAGTAGCCACAAGATGCTGGGCCTTGCTGCGGGAACTGCCGAGCGCCCACTCGACGAACTGCGTGACCGTCAAGCGTCGCGGGCGATCCGTCGTGTTGCGGAGGGAGACCCGGATGACGCGCAGGGGGTCTTCGGTCGAGACGAACCAGTCGAGACGCTGCTCGATTCCGTGGGACAGGTGCTCGAAGCGGGTGTAGCCCTTGCCGTGGCGCACGACATACGGCCGTCCGCTGCGGACCGGAAGCGGTGTGGGGCTCCAGAACTCGCCGGTCTCCTCGTCACGGATATACAGGGCCTCTCCGGACCCGTCGCTCACCGGATCGTTGTTCCATGTGGTCACGCGGTTCTCGTGGCTGTTTAGGGCCCAA
>JAOUET010000178.1 GCA_029858605.1 Coriobacteriia bacterium
GGATGACTGCGGTCGCCGAAGGCAGCGTCGAAGAGCGCGTCTGCGCACACGTTCGACCCCGAGTACAGGCTGTCGCGGCCGCAATGGCCAGGCCGATGGTGATACGTCTCCAGCGCATGAGCCTCCCTCGGCTCAGTGGCTCCAGTACATGTGTACATATGACTCGATGAAGTCGATCTTCCCCCGCCAGTAGTCGAAGAAGTCTTGCTGTGTCACCAGACCGTGCTCTTGGATCAGGGTCTTCTTCACGGCGGTCGGAAGGTTGGGTTTCTGGTTCTTCGTCAGTGCCATGTCGGGGTCACGTTGGAGCCGACGCCAGAGCACGTTCGTCCCCCCTCTGCCTTGTTGATGGGCGAGATACATGAATAGCAGATTGCGCGGAACGCCCGACGCCAGGCTCTTCGCATTCTTCTTCCAGAGCTCCGCCGCGGCGTGAACATTGTTCTCGACATTCTGGCCACCCGTCAGCTCGCTCATGGGCATGCCGACCGTCTTGGCAGCGTCCTTGCCGAGCTGCATGAGCCCCGAATAGCCAAAGCGGTTTGTTCCGACATCCTTGTTGCCGCCCGATTCGATGATTGCCATGGCGACCAGATCTTCTTCCGTGGGGCCGGGGAGGAAGCTGGCCGTGAAGCGGAAGTCGCGACCGGTTTCCAGCGCGTTGCGGGCGGCTTCCAGCGTGTCGTTGGCCTCTCCCGCGTCGAGGAGGGCTTGCACTGCGTCGCGGCTGATGTCCTGCGCGACGCGGTCGAGGGCTTCGAGCGTCTCTGGATCGCTCGTGATTCGCGCGAACGCCTTGGGCGTGATCTTCTCAGCGTCGTGTGCTCCGAGCGAATAGGCGGTGCTCTCGTCTTGCTTCGGATGCGCCTCATCCCATCGATTCTGGAGGTACTCGGTCGACCATGGGCTGGACGCTTCTGTTCGATACTCTTCGAATGTGCTGTAGTTGAGCGGATCGTCCCGATCCGGCGAGCAAGGACGCTGCGAGTCGAGCCCGCTGGGGTCCGTAAGGGTGATCGGGCTACTCTGCCCGTACGAATAGACGTTGACGCCATCCACGAACCCCGCCGGGTCCGCCGCCGTCCACCGCCCAAGCCAAGCCGCGTAGTACCTCGCCCCGTGGTAACAGAGCCCGGTCTCCTCGTCCCTCTCCTTGCCCGTGTACCTGTACCGCTTCGCGCTCAGCCCGGTGCCGTGGCGGCCGGCTCGGAAAGCGGCGGCCCCAAACGGCAGGTACTCCTCGTACGAGATCACCTGCCCCGCCTCGTCCACCTCCAGCACCGCTGACCCGAGGTAGTTGTCGAGCTGGTAGCGGATGCGGCTGCCCACGGCGAACGCCGGGACGGGCCCGTCGAGCGTCGTGGTCTCGACCATCGCCATCCGCCGCGCTCCGTCGGTCACATGGAGCGTCTCGCGCTCGAGCTCGACCGCGCCGCTCCGCCGCTTGCGGTACACCTCGAAGCCGTCGAGGTAGATGCGCTCCTCGACAATCCCGCTGTGCTCGTAGACCTTGCGCACCCGCTCGCCGCCAGCGTCGTAGGCGAAGTACACGTGGCCGCCGCCCTCGCGGTCCACGTGCGCGAGGCGGTCGGCGTAGTCCCACCGCATCTTCGCGAGGTGCGGCATCGAGGTCATGCTGCCGTGGGCGTCGTACGCATAGCGCTCGTTGAGCGTGGCAGGATCATCGTCGGGCCCGCTCGTGCGCAAGAGACGGTTGCTGCCGTCGGCGTACGCATACCGGCGCACCCATCCGCCCTCCGCGCCGTGCACGGGGCGGTGCGCCATCCTCTGGATATTGCCGACGTCGTCGTACGAATACGTCTCTCGGTAGCGGCGCAGAGCAGCAAGATCGTGCGGGTGCGCGAGGTCGACCAGCTCGGGATCGGCGAACGATGGCTGCTGCCCCGGGTGCTCGCGTCCCTCGGCGCTCACCAATCGGTAGAGTGGGTCGTAGACGTAGACGCCGTCGGCAGAGACATCGGGGTTGCCGAAGGAGACGGCGTCCGTCACCTGGGCAATGTTGCCGACGGGATCGTACTCGTAGCGCAGATCTTGGAGCAGCGCGCCGCCGCGGGTCGTCGCGAGCCGCGTCAGCCGGAACGTCTCAGCGTCGTATTCGTAGGAGCAGACCGTTCCGTTGCCGTGCGCAGCGCGCGTGCGCTGGCCGCGCGCGTCGTAGTCGACGTGCTCAACGAACGTTGTCCACTCGGCCGCACCGCGCAGGCGAACCTCGACGCGACGCGGCTGGTTCGATTCATGGTACGTCGGCCGGGTCTCGCTCGCATCGGGCGCGGTCTGCGAGACGACGCGCCCGACGGCGTCGTACTCGGCGCTCGTGGTGAAGACCTCGCGCGCGAGCTGTGCGGCGGCGGCGGTCTCGACGTCGGCGACATCGTCGAGCTCTGCGAGCACTGACCAGTCGATCGTCTCGCGGTACTCGCGCGCGAGTCGGCGGCTCGCCTCGATGGGATTCCCCTTGAAATCGAACCGCGCGCTCGTGGCGACGCCCGCGCCGTCGTACGTCTGGTACGCGCGCCCGCGCAGGTTGCGCGCCGCGGCTTCCGGGTGCGCCTCGCCATAGACGAGCCGCCCGACGAGCGCCTCGTGCCCGTGCTTCGGCCGGACAAGCACGTGCGTCGGGCGCTGGAGCGCATCGTAGCGATACCGCAACTCGTGCCCGCGCGCGTCCCACGCACGGAGAGGCTTCCCCGTCACGTCGGATAGAGACCGCGACCAGCCCGCGTCCGCCGACCGGGTGAAGAGCATCCGGCCGAGCATGTCAAAGACCTGACCCTCGAGAGCGCGATTCCCGCGCGCGTCGATCACGGCCAGTGCGTTGCCCGAGACATCGAGTTGGCTGCGTGTGCGGTAGAGCCCGGTCGGGTCGCGATTGTCGGCTTCGGCGAGGAAAGCGCGTCCCAGGGCGTCGACGTGCGAGCGCGTCGGCGTGTTCGCATGCTGCGCGGCGAGCCATGCGGCGCGCCGGCGTGGATCATTCCTGGGCTCCGGCCCCTGCGGATCCGGAGCTCCGCGGTCCCGATACCATCGGCTCTCGAGCACGGTGTCATTCTCGTCCCATGAGGTCTGCCCCCACGCATCGAAGACCACCTTGCGGAAGGTGCCATTCGGCAGATCGGTCCGGACGAGCCGCCCGAGCGGGTCGTAGCGCAGGATCGGCGTGACGCCCCATTCCACGAGAGCGCGCTCGCTCTCGTACTCGAACGTGTCAGAGAAGAAGGGCTCGTACTTCTTGACCGCGTTGCCCTTGTTGTCGAACACGGTGCGGCCCGTGCCGATCCAGCGGCGCGTCTCGTGGCGCGTCCGGATCGCGCCCGTCTCATCGCGAAGGACGCGCCCGTCCGGCCCTCTCGCGGGAACATCACCCGGCGCTGCCTGGACCTTTCGCATCACCTCTCGGCCGGAGCCGTCGGTGTAGCTGTACGACTCCTGCCAGCGCGGGTTGTCCGGCCCGTGCTGCTCACGCGCGAAGGTGTGCACGAACGCGGGCTGCGTGCCCTGCGTCCGCGCGTAGCGGTGCAGATCGTACTCGACGCGGGTCGTCGGATCGTCGAGCGTGTCGCCCTCGCTGGCGCCCTCTTTGCCCATGACGGCGGTCCGGACCGGCATTCCAAGCGCATCAAACGCAACCGCCGTGCGGTTCTGGTTCGCGTCGGTCACGAGCCGCGGCCCGAGCACGCGGTAGTCGTTCTCAGCGGTCACCCGGTTTCC
>JAOUET010000179.1 GCA_029858605.1 Coriobacteriia bacterium
CAGGCCGCACGATATCAGCGTGTGCGAGGGCTCCAGCGTCTTGCTGGAACACGCCGAGCCGGTCGATGCCGCGATGCCGAAGTCTCGCAACGACAGGACCATCGCCTCGCCTTCTACCCCTTCGAAGCGGAAGTGAGCGTTGTTCGGCAGACGCTCGCTCGGATGCCCGTTGAGATGCGAGTCCGGTATCTCGGCCAGCACCCTCTTTGTGAGCCGGTCGCGCATGCCGCGCATCCGTTCGATCTCCGCAGGCATCTCCTCGGCCATGATATCTGCGGCCGAAGCGAACCCGACGATCGATGCGACGTCCTCCGTGCCCGAACGCAAACCGCGCTCCTGCCCTCCGCCGAAGAGAACCGGCGCGACCGATACGCCCTTGCGGACGTACAGAGCACCGAGCCCGCGAGGTCCGTAGATGTCGTTCGACGACAGCGACATGAGGCTCACCGGCACTCGACTCACATCGATGGGCAGCAGGCCTTCGGCGGCGATCGCGTCCGTGTGGAACGCGACGCCGGTGCCGTCGAGCATCTCGGTGATCTCCTCGATCGGCTGCACCGTCCCTATCTCGTCGCTCGCCCAGCCGATTGAAACGAGAATGGTTTCGCCGGTCATACGGGCGCGCACCTTCTTCGGCAGAACGCGACCGTAGGTATCCAGGGGGACGCGCGTGACTCGAAACCCATTCTTCTCGAGGTACTTGGCGATGTTGAGCACCGAGATGTGTTCCGCCTCGGAAATGACGACGTGATCGCCCTTGCGCTTGTTGCGCATGCAGTATCCGACGATGCCGAGGTTGTTGGACTCGGTCGCACCGGAGGTGAAGATGATTTCTTCCTTGCCAGCGCCTACGAACCGTGCGATGCGCGCACGTGCATCGTCCAGTGCCTCGGTCGCCTCGTCCCCCACGCCATGCAGCGCGGAAGCGTTGCCGAAGTTCTTCGTGTAGTACGGCAGCATCGCCTCGACCACGCGCGGATCGACCGGCTTCGAGGACTGGTAGTCGACATACACGACGTCATCCCGAACCGACGAAACGCACGCGCCCTCTAGCTGCGAAGTCTCCGTCCGATCCATCGGCACCCCTAGAACCACATCGTCGCGCCGGCGTCGAGCGCGAGATCGTTCAGAGTGCCGGCGCCGACGACCTTGACGCCGTCGATGAGCTCGACCTCGTCCCAGCCGAGCATCTGCTTGGACGCCTCGCATGCGTAGACCGTGATACCCATCTCCACCGTGCGCTTGAGCATGTCTCCAACGCTCGGGAAGCTGCCCATCTGCATCTTCTCGGCTTCGCCTGGCCGCAGGATCTTCAGCCCCATGCCGAGGAAGTACACGGCGGGTTCCAGATCCATCGCCTTGGCCGTCTGTGCGAGAACGAGCGGCGAGTACTGGCGCTCGGGCGCGTCACTGGTCTGTACGTAGAGGATGTACTTGTCGTTCTTCATTTCGCTTCCTTTCGAATCGACTCGCCCAAGGCGACAGGTCCTGTGCCGGAGACGAGACTATCTGGCGCGTCGCAGCAGTATCCGAAGCTGGTCGCCATCGTGCTCGATCGAGACGACCTCGTGCCCCGTGCGTTTGGCGAATCGAGTGAGGTCCTCTTCGGCTGCGGGGTCATCGGCGAATACCTCCAATACCTCGCCCGGATCGACCGAATCGATCGCCTCACGCGTCTGAAACAGCGGCTCCGGACAGAAAAGGCCGACGCAGTCGAGCGTCCGGGTGACTGTCGTCTCGCTTGCCATCTCTCGCACCTCCACCTTCGCCTGCTTCCAGGGGCGATGGTGCATGTATCCCCACCGTCTGACCCCTCTAGACGGCTTGCACGCAAAATCCTTACCAATCTGATAGGAATTTCTCGATTCGAGGCTCTTCTAGCACGGAGCTCGAGAACCGATCGCCGCCTTCGTACGCAACCAGACCTTCGGCCGACGCGGTAGAATCGGATGCCTGGACGTTCGGCCAAAGGAGATCGGATGCCCGGCCCCCTTGCAGACGCGATCGCGCAATACGTCGACGAGCTATGCACCGCGTACCCGGACCGGCATATGGGCGGACCCGGCAACCGCGCAGCTACCGCGACGTTCGCCGACACGGTAGCCCGTTTCGGTTTCGACGTGGAGCGCTCCCAGTTCGACTGCATCGACTGGGAACACGGCGACGTACTTCTCGATGTCGCGGGCGAGCGCTTCCAAGCCCTCGTCGGTCCCTACTCCCTCGCCGCCGACGTCGAGGCGATTCTTGCGAGCGCCGATTCGGTTGAGGATCTCGAGACAGACACCATCCGAGGCGCGATAGTCCTGATGCACGGTGACCTGGTGCGCGGCCAGCTAATGCCCAAGAACTTCGTGTTCTACAACCCCGAGAGTCACCGTCGGATCATCCGTGCGCTCGAAGAAAACGGTCCCGCGGCTGTGATCGCAGCGACGGGCACGAATCCCGAACTAGTCGGCAGCGCCTACCCTTTCCCCTTCATCGAGGACGGCGACTTCGACATCCCTTCGGCATACATGAAGGACGTTGAAGGCGAACGGCTGCTGGCGCACGTGGGCGAGACTGCCAAGCTGCACTTCGACTCTCGGCGCGTCACTCGGCAGTCGGAGCACGTCGTCGCGACCAAAGCAGGCCCCGCACCCGGCCGAGTCGTCGTCTTCGGACACATCGACAGCAAGGAGGGCACGCCGGGGGCGCTGGACAACGCCGTCGGTGTCGCGGCCCTTCTGGGAATGGCCGAGCTCCTCAGCGACTACTCGAGCGGCCCAACCGTCGAACTGGTGCCGCTGAACGGCGAGGACTACTACGCCGCGTCCGGCCAGATGATCTGGGTCGCCGAGAACGAAGGGCGGTTCGGCGACATCGTGCTCGGGGCGAACATCGACGCGGCCGGCTGGCGCGGCCATGCCGCGCACATCTCCACGTACTCCCTGCCGGACGCCACGGCACGTATCGTCGGCAAAGCGATGGAGGCGTATCCTTCACTTGCCGAAGGACCCCCGTGGCCGATGAGCGATCACGGCATCTTCATCCAGCACGGGTGCCCCACGCTCGCAATCACTTCCGAGGGAGTCGGTGATCTGCTGGCCGAGATCGCGCACACCGAACGCGACGTACCCGCGCTGGTCGACGCTGCAGTCGTTGCCGATTGTGCGCGATTCCTGAGCGACGTCGTTCGCGATATCGCTCGCAACCGGGACGGCCGGGCGAAGACACACGCGGGAGAGCGGTAGGGCGAAACCATGGTCGGCGATAGGGACAGGACGGGTGGGATGCGCAGGCCCTCGCGCGAGGGTCTCCTCGCCGTTTGCGCCGCGTTCCCGAAGGGTGATCAGGCAGACTACGGTCGATGGATACCCTCGCGAGAAACCGAGAAGGGCACCCTGACCTGGCCGTGGTGGATGCCCAGCGACGAGATACTCCTCTGGCACAACACGCTGTACGCACAGCGCGTGATCGTCCAGTTCGATTGGATGGCGAGCGCCTGGGCCGAACGGATGCGCAGCTTCGAGGCAGACCCCGACCTGCTCGATGCGCAGGACTTGGACACCGTGCTCAAAGTGCTCACCACTGTCTCGCGTGCGAACCGCTTCGATGAGGGCTACCTCGGCAAGATGCTCGAGTCCGGGCTCCTGCACGCCGCCATGAGACGGCTCGAGACACTTGCCGAAGAGTCAGCGTCCTAGCCACCGAGACCCCACGTGGTTCTCTTCGGCAGTC
>JAOUET010000021.1 GCA_029858605.1 Coriobacteriia bacterium
CAAGACGACGCCGAACGGCCACACGATCGGTGCGAGCACCTACATCCCCGACTCCTCGGTGGCCCAGTGGACCGAGGACGTCGAGCTCGAGACCGTCGACGCCAACGGCGACCCGATCACCGAGACCATTGAGGTCCGTGCGTACGACGAGGCAAAGAACGACATGTACCGCTTTGCCCGTCACCACGGCCACAGCGAGGCGACCGGCGGCAACAGGCGCAACTACGTGCCGATCGGCCCGCTCGCGCTTCGCTGCATGAGCTGCCACCAGCCGCACAACGCTGATGCAATGACATGGCAGCCCGAGCAGGTGACGAACTACGCTGGTGTCGCGACCTTCGGCTCGCAGGACAGCTACAAGCTGCTCAGGCAGTTCCCGTCCGGCACGTTCGTCGGTGGTCTTGACGGGTACGGTCAGATCCCGATCGGCAACATCTCTCTGGTTCCTGAGACGACTCTGACCGCCGGCGTCAACTTCGACAACGCGCGTGCGATGGGTGCCGACCCCGGCGCTCTGAACCTGGTCCGCGGCTCCACCTCGCGTGCCTACAACCGCCCGATGTGGGTGGCCCAGGGCTTCGACGGCGACCACGATCGCAACGAGTACCTGGCCGAGGAGGCAATCGCCTCCGCTGTCAACAACGCCGCGCTTTCCGTGTGGTGTGCTGACTGCCACAACCTCAACATCGGTGGTTGGGAGCACCTGGCCAATCCGGAGCTCGGCTTCAAGGCTCACACAGAGCGCACACACCCGGCTCCCTACACGGGTTCGCACTATGGCCCCGGCCAGTGCTACAGCTGTCACCGCAACGACTTGCCACGCAAGAATACTGGCGACAGCTGCTCGCAGTGCCACTACGGTACTGGCGCGTACTTCGAGAACCGGATCGACGAGGGCGGCGCGGAGTACGTCGCGTCCGACTTCCCGCACTCCGGCGAAGATGGCGACTACAAGATGCTCGGCAGCTACTCGGTCGTTCCGATCGCCGCATACGGTGACTCGGCTACTACGATCGACGAGACTGTCACGGTCGGCCCGGACAATCTGGATGCGGTCTGCCTCCGCTGCCACGGCGGCATTGGCACGTACCACTAGTCACTTTGTTCGGACTGCTCATCCGGCTTCGATCGGGTGAAAGCGAGGCCCTCGCTTCGGCGGGGGCCTCGTCCTCTGAGTAGCGCAGCTGTCTACCTGCAGAGACGAGCCTGTTCTTGGCAAGGAATGTGCTTCAATCACCGCGGCGATGAGCCGCACGGCTCCCAGCTCATCCGACAAGGTTCTGCGAGGGCGAATGCCTGACACGCATCCGAACAAGCGCGACGAGCGGACCCATGCTCCGCAAGCGGAGGCGGCCGAACCCATCGGCACGCTGACGCTTCGCCGCGCATACCGTGCATTGCTGATCATGGCTGTCGTCGGAGTCGCCCTCGCGGTTCTCGTGAACTGGATTGCCCTGCCGAATCGGGGAAAGGCGCTTCCCAGTGCTCCTGTGGGCGGAGGCGGCGATATCCCTGCTCCGGCAGATGTGACCTTGTCGAAGGCGGCCACCGAGATGCTGCCAGATCGCGTCTTGCAGTACGAAACGATTACTCACCAGGCGGTTCCTGGTCAGGACGAACGAAGCGCAGAGGCTGTATACAAGACCCTCTCCATGAATATGGCAACCCAGATCGAGACCGTCGTCTACGGTCGGGTCGAGGGTCACGAATCGGCGTCGATAGCCGAGCAGCGCCTGGAGAGCCTGGTGACCCCGTACCCGCGGGACCAGCACCAGGAGGCTCTCGGTTCAGCGATGGCCACGGTCGCGTGGTCCGAAGATCAGGGTGCTTTTGTTATCGCGTGGGTCGATGGCCAGTACACAACGATCGTCAAGGCCTCTTTCGCGGATTGGGTTCCTGAGTGGGACCACGAGATCATCGAGAAGGAGGGTCGCAAGGTGGCCGATGCCGTTCGCGTTTTCCAGGAGACGGGGCGACAAGGGGTCACCAAGTAGATGAAGCTACGCGCCGACAAAGGCCCGTCCTCGGCGTATGACCCTGCGCTCGAGCATCCCGAACGCAAGATAGGTCCAGAGGGCGTGTGGTACGGCCTTCTGGCGCTTGTGTGCCTCACCGTCTTCGCCGCCGCGATAATCGCGACGGCATCCGTCAGTCCCCGGTTCTGCGGGCTTTGCCATGCGAGCGCCAGCGCGTCACTTCACGACTCGCCTCACTCTGCGGTGGGCTGTGATTCTTGCCATGTCGAACGCGGAACGCTCGGGCTCGTGGAAAACCGTCTCGGGGTCGTTTCGATGGTCTTGAGGGCCCCGTTCGTGTGGGTGTCCGGTTCCTCAGCGGTTGGTGGCGCTCCGTTCGACAGCAAACGCTGTCTCGAATGCCACGAGAGCCTCGAAACGGGAATCGTCGAGGTCGGAGGCATCAAGATGAGCCACCGCGCACCCATCGAAGCGAACTGGTTGTGTGTGGAGTGTCACCAAGGTTCGTCTCACCCCGGTGCGACGTATGTCGGTGCCTCGTACTCGATGGAAAAATGTCTCGAGTGTCACTCCACGGGGACGGAGAACCTTGCGTCGTGTTCGATTTGCCACCTGGAGTCGGGTTCTCGTGAGGAGCGCCCGCAGACAGCGTGGCAGGCTACCCACGGCTCGAACTGGCGCACCACGCATGGCATGGGCACCCTGTCCACGTGCCGCGCATGTCACGCAAAAGACTACTGCGTCGCATGTCACAATCTGCCGCTCCCGCACCCGGCGAACTTCATGTCGTCACACGGGAGCCTGGTGCTGGCGCGCGAAACCGGAGTCGAGGACTGCTCCGTATGTCACGAGCAGAGCGTGTGCGGCAACTGCCACGGCTTGGAGATGCCTCACCCCGATTACTTCGTGCAGACACACAGCACCGAAGTGGAGTCGAACGGCAGCGAGGTCTGCGATCGTTGCCACACCGAACAATCGTGCACTGAGTGCCACACGCGGCACGCGCATCCCGGCCTGCCGCCGGAGCAGAGGGAAATCCTGCGCAGGAACCCGGTGAGCGCGAAATGAACATCCAAGATCTCATGATCGCGTTCAGGCAGACCGGGTCGGGTGAAGACATGGGTCGCGTGGTCCTGATCGTTGCTCTTGTGGCCGTCGCGCTCGTCGTCCTCATCGCCCTCTCGCTTCTCTTGTACTCGCGTTCGCCGCGTGGACGCGTGGACGCACTCCTCGACGAGCGTGCGCAGCGTTCTATCGCCTCGCGCTGGACGGTTCGGCTGGTGATGGTGTTTCTCTTCGTTGGCGCGATTCTCTTCACGCGCTACCAACTGTTCCAGCCGTCTCAATGCGAATCCTGTCACACCAGCGTGGACTGGTCGGAGACAGTGTCGGCGTCGCCACACGCGGACATCGACTGCATGGCGTGTCATGGCTCGAGTGGTTTTGTGGCACCGGTCCAGGATGCGGCCACCTACGCTCGCTGGGTGATCGTGAACGCATCCGAGCAGAAGGAGGTCGAAGTCGCGCCGGGCAGCGTCGATTCGGCCGATTGCCTCGAGTGTCACGACAACGTCCGCTTTGAGACGCTCACGAATCGGGGCATCAGGGTCCGTCACTCGGACTTCCTTGGTGAGGGTCTTGGGTGTCGGGAATGCCACAACTCGATTGCACACGGAGACGCGGTACTCCAACCGACGACGCCGGGCATGAACAGGTGCGTGGTGTGCCACGACGGCGACCGGGCCCCGAGCGACTGTGGCTACTGTCACGTCGAAGATCCGCTGCTGAGCAAGGCAGTTGCATCCTCGCTACCGAAGATAAAGACGCTTGACACCGGCAACTGCTACGCCTGCCATGAAGAGACGCCGTGCCTCGAGTGTCACGGTGTGACGATGCCCCATCCCGAAGGATGGGCGCCAGGCGAGGGCGGTCCCGGCCAGAGCGGCACGCACGCGCGACAGGGCTTCGCCAATCGCGAACTGTGCTGGCGCTGCCATTTCGCGGAAGGAAAGCCGCTGGTAGCCGCTCGAGAGGGCTGCAGCTGCCACGGGTTGTTTGGCAGGATGCACGGCGGTTCGGCCTGGGTGCAGGAGCACTGGAAGCAAGCGACCGGTGTCAAGGGTGCCGAGACTTCGGAGTGCTTCATGTGCCACGGCGAGTACTTGTGCGACCAGTGTCACCCGGAGTCATACCGTGACCTTTACAATCCCCAGCCGGGAACTTCGGACTACGAGCGCGAAATCCCATACGATCCCGACTACTGGGAGTGGTAGAGGCGCGTCCGGGGACACGCGATCGTCGGCGCTGGTGGCGGCGCCGGTCGCCGAGCTCTACCTGTAGACGTCGTCTGCGGCAATCACGCGAACGATGAGCCAGCCGTCGTCATCTTGCCTGTCGACCGTGAGCTGCATCTCCTTGTTGGTGAAGACAGGCAGATCCTCGACCTTGTCGCCACTCGATTCGTCGACGAGATACGATCGGTCGTCGTACCGGTAGGTCACGAGCGCCTGAGTCGCCCCTGCATTCAACTCGATCACGTCGAGATACACGACGTCATGAACGTGTGCGACTCGCAGCCCCTCGGCCTCGTAGTCGGACCACGTCTTCTCGAAGCGAGCCACGAGATCCTCGGTCATGTAGAGCCGCATATCTTCCGAATCCGAGGCCTGCCATGCCGATATGGCAGCACGGACGTTCTGGAGTATCTTCGTGCGAATCTGGCCTCGTTCGAGAGGTGAGATGCTATCCGTATCGGGCCGTGACGCCGCCCGGTCCGACTGCGTGACTGTCGTGGTGCCTCTCGGTTCGCACGCCGAAACGGACAACACGGTGGCTGCGAGGATCGCCAGTGCTACGGCGGAGAGCAGGCGCTCGCGGCTCGTCACTGGTAGACCTCCAGCTCGGCAATAGAGATCGTGGCCTCGCGGCTGCCCGCGATGGATCCTGCGCTCACGTCATAGGGCTTCCGCTCGCCTGGTTTGATGTCGCCAACAATGTGATCCACCCGCTCCTTCTTGTTGCCGTCCTCGTCGAACAGTTGGATTGAGATCTTGGCGGCCCGAAGTTCGCTAGAGGAAGTGTTCTGCACGTAGCCGGCCACTCGCATCAGCCCGTAGTCGTCCACAAAAGGTGGAGAGGCGTATGCAAAGGCGATTTGCGAGATCTCATCCGCAGAACTCACGGTCTGAGTGGATCGCGTCATATTCGTGATCCGGTCGATGAGATTCGGGTTCGATAGGAAATACAGCGCAACTGCGCCGAGTAGCGCCACGACCACCAGCAAGAGGACAACCGTTCGACTCAATCGCATCTCGATACTCCTCGCGGGTCGATTCTTAGCGTCATGTGTGCAAGTTGGTATGAAGGATGCTTAACAATTTCGGTGCCAGAGTCTCTCGCGACGCAAAACGCCTCTATCCAGCGTGGTCGCGAGAGTGTCCATGCACGAAAGTTGTACGGCGCGAATCTCGCACACTGAGAGGTGGACTGAACGGATGCACCCACGCCTGCTGCCCGTCTTGCGCATCTCGCGCTACGTCCTCATCGGCGGCATCATTGTTCTTGCCGCGCTTGTCGGCATTTACCTTCTAGAGAAGGATACGACGCCGCGGACCGAGCTGGAACGAGCGATGCTGGCTGCCGAAGACGCTGTGCGAGCGAATCCCGAAAGTTCTTCCGCGCGCATCAAGTTGGCGGCCGCGTATCTCGAGAGTGGAGCGCTCGCGTCTGCAGAAGATCAGGCCCTCTACGCTGTGCGCCTCGCACCCGAGGATCCGGCGGCCTACTACGTACTCGGCCTGGTGAAATCGCGTCGCGGCGAAACGGACGCTGCAATCGAGAATCTCAAACGTGCCGTAGAGATGGAGGGGCAGCTTGCCGGGTTCTACCAGGACGCGTCGGCCGCGCTCGCCCTCGTATACGAAGACGCTGAGCGTTGGGACGATGCCCTTGCAGCGATGGACGAGGCGCTCGACTACGGCCCCGAGAATGCACGCATGCTTCTTCTGAGGGCCGGGATGTACGAGCGTCGGGAAGCGTGGGCTGATGCGTTGTACGACTACGTGCAGGCAGTGCGATTCACCCCGGAACTCGATGAGGCTCGCGAGGGTATCAGCGCGATCACCTCGTCCCATCAGGAGGCCGTCGAAGAGATGGAACAGCGTTTCGGTGTCCGGCTTGACGGCAGCTTCGTGGACACCGGGACGGCCGGTTTCTAGCAGCCGCCCACCGTCTACAGCAGGAGGTATGTGCAGTGGCGAGTTCCTCAAGAACGGGTTCAGGAGTCAGGCAGATCGTCGTGGTGATAGTCTTGCTGCTCCTGCTGCTGGCTCTGGCCTTCTCGTACTACATGCTCACGCGCGAACTCAGAACCGAGGGGCAAGGAGAGCGCGATCGCAACTTCCTCTTCTCGGTCTATGGGTACGAGGGCGACCTGCTCCGCCGGCCCACCGGTGTCGCATTCGACAATCGGGGCAACATCTACGTCGCGGACACCGGGAAGCGACGAATCGTCGTGTTTGACGGCGACGGGAACTACATCCGAGTCTTCGGTGATGCCGGGAGAGCCCCATTGGGCATCTGGGACCCGATCGACGTAGGCGTCACGTCCGATGGTCGCGTGTTCGTTGTCGACAAGTCACAACAGAAGCTCGTCGAGTTCGACCAGAACGGCACCGCCGTTCGCGACATCGTGCTCGAAGAAGAGGCCCCCACATCGATCACTGTCACCGACGAGAACCTTCTGGTCACGACCGAGAGCGGCGTACTGGTGGCAAGCCTGGAGGGCGACCTTCTCACAGGCTACATCAAACGCGGCAAAGAGCCCGGGCAGTTCGACCGCCCTGGCGGCGTCGCCGTGGGCAAGGACGGTACTCTCTACGTGGCGGACAGCCTCAACTACCGCGTTCAGGCCATCGGGAGCAACGGAGTGCCCATCTGGCAATACGGGAAGCCCATCCCGCCGGAGAGTGCAGTCCAGTATGATTCGCCGGATCGTAAGTTCGGGCTTCCTGCCAGCATCGCTGTCGACGACAACGACCTCATCTACGTCGTCGACGGTTTGAACCACGAGATCCAGGTGCTCGACACGAACGGAGAACCGATTGAGACGATCGGCGACACCGGACATGAGGACGGGAGCTTCTACTATCCCGATGGTATCGACTATCACGACGGCCGCCTGGTCATCGCCGACAAGATGAACGATCGTGTCGAGGTGTTCGAGACCCCGCTGCCTCCCGGCCAGGCCTGGCGGTCCTACGTACCGTACGCCGCAGTCTTGCTGCTGCTTCCGCTTCTGCTGCTACCGTTCCTATTCCGTGGACGGAAGTTCGTTGTCACCGACGAGTTCATCGCGCTACTTGCCGAAGACGAGGACCGCGACCTGATCGTCGACGCTCTCAAGAAGGTCTATGCGGCACCAACAGTGGCAGCGTCTGGCGATGAGATGGAGGAACTGGGTCTCCGCTGGTTGGCGCGGGCACCCGATTCCGATCGCGTTCAACTGCTCGAGTCCAACTACGGTATCAGTCAAGAGCAGGCAGAGGCCATCGTCGTGGCTGCTCGCCTGCGTGGTCGTCGCCTTTTGATAGCCGAGGACGAGGCGGTCAAAGCGGCAGCCGAAGAGTTGAAGATATCGGTCGTCTCATACGCGGAGATCAAGGCGGCGATCGGAGAAGATGAATCACAGAAGACCTCGCAAGGCGAAGACGCCGAGGCCGAAGGGCATTCACGACAAGAGTCTTCCGAGAGCCGCGACGCAGATGGAGAGGACACGTAAATGTCGAGATTGGTGTCGCTTGCGATTCTCGCGTCCACAGCACTGCTTGCCGTCGTCATGATCGGCGGGTGTTCCGGCGGGGTCCGGCCGGCCACCGATCTTCCCGCACCCGAGGACTTGGCGCAGGAGACCACGCAGACGTCCGTCTTCTACTCGACCGGCCGATCTCTCTTGGAGGAACGCAAGGTCGTGGATTCCACGCGGATCTACGAGGCGACGCTCGAGGAGCTCCTGCTCGCGTACCCCGAATCGAACCCGAACGTTGCCATCGTCCAGCCGGCCGTGACGGCTGCGGGGGTGACCTTCTCCGGTGGAGTCGTCACGATTGACTGGCCTGCGGAGATTCTCGACTTCGAGGCCGAGGACGGCGAGGAGCGCATCGCTCTCGCGTCCATACTCACGACGTTCGGCCAGTTCGACGAGGTCGAGAAGGTCCAGTTCACAGTCGAGGGCAAGGCGAGTGGAGAGGCTTCCAACGGCAAGGACGTTGAGGCGTTCTGGGGGTCCGTGAGCCTGACGGGCCAACCGTGGGACGTCATTCGCCTCACGAGAGGCTCCTCCGACGAAGCCTCGTCGACTCCGTAGCGCCTGTTCACACAAAGACAAACCAAGAAGAGGGCCTCGCGGGGCCCTCTTCTTCATTCCCGGTCGTGGTGGCGCAAAGCCGATTGGTCTAGAATCAAGCGTCCAAAGGGTGCGTACCCCAGGCCTTCTCGGCTCCAAGACGGGTGCCTGAGAGCGCATCCGAGAAGGAACGGACAGGGCGGAGAGAGAGACAGATGGGACAGTATCGGATCGCAGCACTTCCCGGCGACGGCATCGGACCTGACATCACGAGAGAGGCGCAGAAGGTCCTCGAGGCGGTCGCAGCCAAGTTTGGGCACACGTTCGCGTACGAAGAGGCGCTCATCGGCGGTGCCGCTATCGACGAGACCGGCTCGCCCCTTCCCGACGAAACGGTCGCGCGGTGCAAGGCGAGTGATGCGGTGCTTCTGGGCGCGATCGGCGGCCCCAAATGGGACACGACCGACCCCGACGGTGTTCGCCCCGAGCAGGGACTTCTCGGCATAAGAAAGGCGCTCGAGCTCTACGCCAACCTTCGGCCGGTCAAGATATTCGACGCGCTCATCGACAGTTCCACCGTCAAGCCCGACGTCATCCGTGGCGTCGACATCATGATCGTTCGCGAGCTCACGGGCGGCATCTACTTCGGCAAGCGCGAGCGGGTGGGCGAAATGGCGTACGACACGATGGAGTACAACGCGTACGAGGTCGAGCGGATCGTGCGGATGGCATGCGAGTTGGCCCGTGCGCGCAACACCGCCAACGTGTGTTCGGTCGACAAGGCGAATGTGCTGGAAGCCTCGAGACTCTGGCGTGAGGTCGCCCATCGCGTGGCCGCCGAGTATCCCGATATCGAACTGTGGGACCAGCTTGTCGACAACAGCGCCCAGCAGATCATCAAGAACCCGAGACAGTTCGACGTCATGGTTACCGGGAACATGTTCGGTGACATCCTCTCGGACGAGGCCTCGATGCTCTCGGGTTCGCTGGGAATGCTCGCGTCTGCGTCGCTGGGTGATGGTCCGGGGCTCTACGAACCCAGTCACGGGAGTGCGCCGAAGTACACCGGCATGGACGTGGCCAATCCCACCGCAACCGTGCTTTCGGCGGCGTTGATGCTGCGGTACTCCCTCGAGCTGGGACGCGAGGCCGATGCGGTCGAGGTGGCTATCGAGCGCGTGCTCGCGGACGGCTACAGGACCAAGGACATCATGAGTGAGGGTAGGGAGTTGGTGGGTACGAGTCGCATGGGCGATTTGATCGCCGAGCGCGTCGAGTAGCCAGCAGCTGAGTCCGGGCGTCGACACTCGGCCGATACCCGACCGGATTCTGCCATACTACTCTTCATCGGCAGCGCTTGAAGGGGTTGCGTTCGGAAGGGGATTTGAGATGGCACTGCCAAAGGTGGACAAGATCTGGATGGACGGCACGCTCGTGGATTGGGATGCCGCCCAGGTCCACGTGCTCACGCATGCGCTTCACTACGGCTCCGGCGTGTTCGAAGGAATCCGCTGCTACGAGACGGCCGACGGGCCGGCAGTCTTCAGGCTCACCGAGCACATGGAGCGGTTCGAGCGCTCCGCGAGGATGCTGCTGATGGACCTAGGCTACTCGGTCGATCAGACGGTAGAAGCGGTCAAGGAGACCATCAGCGCAAACAAGCTCGACTCGTGCTACATCCGGCCGATTGCGTTTCGCGGCTACGGTGTCATGGGTCTCGACCCGATACCGGCACCCGTGAACGTGGTCATCGCCGTGTGGCCGTGGGGCACCTACCTGGGCGAAGAAGCTCTGGAACACGGTGTGGAAGTAGGCGTGTCCAGCTGGCGACAGCGCGGCACCAACGCGCTTCCGCCCAGCATCAAGGCGACCGGCAACTATCTGAACTCGTCGCTTGCACGCGTCGAGGCCAACCGCCATGGGTACAACGAGGCGATCCTGCTGAACGAGCAGGG
Organism: Coriobacteriia bacterium; assembly: GCA_029858605.1. Lineage (GTDB taxonomy): Bacteria > Actinomycetota > Coriobacteriia > Anaerosomatales > JAENZW01 > JAENZW01. The sequence goes on from JAOUET010000021.1 coordinate 10,275, forward strand.
CAACGTGTGCGAGGGCACCGGCGAGAACCTCTTCATAGTCAAGGGCGGGCGCCTACTGACCCCTCCGGTTTCCGACGGCATTCTAGAAGGCATCACGCGCGATTCGCTGATGACGATCGCGCGCGACAAGGGTTATGAGGTGCTCGAACGATCCATGGTACGGACGGACCTCTACGCGGCCCAAGAGATGTTCATGTGTGGTACGGCTGCGGAGGTCGTGCCCGTGCGCGCGGTGGACGGCCGTGTCATAGGAGAGCCCGGACCGATAACCAAGGAGCTGCAGGACGCCTTCTTCGCGGTCGTGCGCGGTGAGAACGGCGACTACGGCGATTGGCTCGAGCCTGTCTAGGCGAGGGGGGTCGCGTCTTTGAGCCAGCGGGTCACAATCTACGACACGACGCTGCGCGACGGCACTCAGCGAGAGGGTCTTTCGCTGTCTGCCGAGGACAAGATCCGCGTCGCCAAGCGACTCGACATCCTCGGCGTCGACTACATCGAGGGCGGATTCCCGGGCTCCAACCCCAAGGACATCGAGTTCTTCGAGCGGGCGCGAGAGCTGGAGCTTGAGCACGCGCAGATTACCGCCTTCGGCTCGACTTGCCGAAAGGACCTGGCGGCCGAAGCCGATCCGGGACTCCAAGCGCTTCTGGACACGGGCTGCGGCGTCGTGTGTATCTTCGGCAAGGCGTGGGACCTGCACGTGACGGATACGCTGCGGACGTCGCTTGCGGAGAACCTGAGGATGGTGCGCGAGTCGGTCGCGTATCTCAAGTCGCAGGAGAAGGTAGTGTTCTTCGACGCCGAGCACTTCTTCGATGGCTACGCGAACAACCCCAGCCACGCGCTGGAAGTGTGTCAGGCGGCGGCCGAGGCCGGGGCGGACTGCATCGTGCTGTGCGACACGAACGGAGGCAGGCTGCCGCACGAGATCGTGCGCGCGGTGCAGGCTGTCTCGCTGGCCGTGGACGCGCCGCTCGGCATCCATGCGCACAACGACTCTGCTTGTGCTGTCGCGAACTCCCTGGTGGCGGTGGACGCGGGCTGCGTTCACGTACAGGGCACGATCAACGGATACGGAGAGCGCGCGGGCAACGCCGACCTCATCTCGATCATCCCCGCGCTGGCTCTCAAGATGGGTCGCGAGTGCGTCACCGAAGACCAACTGAGGCTGCTCACCGAGGTTTCCCATTTCGTCTCTGAGATCTCGAACATCACCCCGAACCCGCACCAGCCCTACGTGGGTTTCTCGGCGTTCGCCCACAAGGGGGGCGTGCACGCAAGCGCAGCCGCGCGGCTTCCGGAGGCATACGAGCACATCGACCCGGCTTCCGTCGGGAACCTCGCTCGCGTAGTGGTAAGCGAGCTGGCCGGCCGGGCTTCGCTGACGATGAAAGCCCACGAGATGGGAATCGACCTGACCGGCGATCCCGAGACCGTGAGCGTCGTGCTCGACAGCATCAAGGACCTCGAGCACAAAGGGTACTCCTTCGAGGCGGCCGACGGCTCTCTCGAGATCATGCTTCGCAAGCGCCTGGGCACCTACGAGCCGTTCTTCACGCTCGAGGCCTTCCGCTGCATCATGGAGAAGCGCGAGGACGGTCGAGTCATGACAGAGGCGACGATCAAGATATACGTCGGCGGTCATCGCTACATCGCGACCGCAGAGGGAAACGGCCCCGTCAACGCTCTCGACAAGGCGCTGCGGATCGCCATCGGCCAGTTCTATCCCGCACTCGGCGACATAGAACTGTCGGACTACAAGGTGCGCGTGCTCGACGAGACCAAGGGCACCGGCGCCGTGACCCGCGTGCTGATCGAATCGAGCGATGGCGACAAGTCGTGGGGGACGGTGGGGGTGTCCGAGAATATCATCGAAGCCTCCTGGGAAGCACTCGTCGATTCCGTCGACTACGGCCTTTCGCATCCTCGGCAGGATTAGCTGCTCGCTCATGGAACTTAATCCTGAACGGGATCCCATCGAGCGCATCCGGAGGAGCCGCATGCGGGTCGTGCGAGTACTGAGTGATGGAGACTGTCGTTACGGTCTAGCCGACGAGGCGACGGTCACGCTCATTTCCGAAGAGCCTTTCGCAGCATGGGAGCCCGAGGGGACGCTTGCTCTGCGCGGCGCGGAGCTTCTCACGCCGGTGGTACCGACGAAGATCGTCTGCGTGGGGCTGAACTACATGGCGCACGCTCGCGAACTCGGGATGCCCATCCCCGACGAGCCGGTCATCTTCCTCAAGCCGCCCACGGCGGTCACCTCGCCCGAGGCGGAGATCAAGATCCCGTCCGAGATTGGACGAGTCGACTACGAGGCCGAACTCGCCGTGGTCATTGGCAGGCGCACTCATCGCGCGAGGCCGGAGGAAGCTCGACTGAACGTGCTCGGGTATACGTGCGCCAACGACATCACCGCACGCGAGGTGCAGCGCAGGGATGGCCAATGGACGCGAGCCAAGAGCTACGACGGCTTCTGCCCGCTCGGCCCGTGGGTCGAGACTGACGTCGATCCGGAGGACCTGCTTGTCGAATGTCTGGTCAACGGTGAGGTACGGCAGGCCGGGCGGACTTCGGACATGATCTTCGATACGTTCGAGTTGATTTCGTTTATCTCTCAGGTGATGACCCTTGTGCCGGGCGACGTGGTCCTCACGGGCACGCCAGCGGGAATCGGACCGCTCTCGCCGGGTGACGACGTCGAGGTTCGCATCGAGAGCGTCGGAGTCCTGAAGAACCACGTCGTCTAGCCGCGGCGCATCCTGTGGCGCGCGAAACACATCCACGCGGTCGCCCGTCGGACACCTGTCCGTTCGTCGTGCACGAACAGCCGTTCGGCTATCCACAGACCCCAGATGTTGGTCTCGGATGCTATCCTGGACACGATATGTTGTGGGGCCGGGAACTTTGGAGAATCGAGCGCTGATGGCCGAGGATCGCCTGCGTACGCCCGATATCGATGAGCTGCTCGAGGCGCTGCTCTCGCTCGATGACCCCGAGCAGGCCTACGCCTTCCTTCAGGACCTGTGCACTATCCGAGAGATCCAAGACATGGCGCAGCGCTACCACGTTGCCCGAATGCTTGCGGCCGGCGAACACTACAGTTCGATACAGGAGGCCACGGGAGCGTCGGCCACGACGATCAGTCGAGTGAGCAAGGCCTTGAACTACGGGGCCGACGGATACCGGTCGGTGTTGGATAGGCTCGATCCCACACAGGGGGCATAGCGAGCGTGTCGTTCGTACACGTGCACACACACTCGGAGTACTCGTTGCTGGACGGTGCCGCCCGAGTGGCCGCCCTCGTTTCTCGCGCGTGCGAACTCGAGATGCCGGCGTTGGCCATCACCGATCACGGATACATGTACGGCGCGGTGGACTTCTACAAGACCGCGACAAGGGCGGGGGTCAAACCTCTCATCGGCTGCGAGGTGTATTTCACCCCGCATTCGCGCCTCAAGCGGGATGGCAAGCCCCAGATACACCACCTGCTCCTTCTTGCGAAGAACAACGACGGCTACCGCAACTTGATGGCTCTGGTTTCCAACGCCGCCGTCGAAGGCTTCTACTACAAGCCGCTCGTCGACTTGGAGCTCCTCGAGCGCTATAGCGATGGCCTGGTCGGCACGAGTGCGTGCATGAGCGGCATCATGAGCAGGTCGATCGAACTCGGCCAGGTCGAGGAGGCGCGCAGATGGGCCGAGACGTACTCGCGCCTTTTCGAACCCGGCGACTTCTACGTCGAACTCCAGGAGCAAGGTATCGTCGCCGACAACGGCGTGAGCCAGAAGCAGATCAATGTGGAACTCGCCTCCATCGCGTCGGATCTCGGACTGCCCCTGGTAGCCACCAATGATATCCACTATCTGGATCGCGCCGATGCCACTACCCAAGACATCCTGCTGTGCATCGGCACCGGGACGACTCTCGATGAAGAGAAGCGGATGCGCTTCTCGTGCGACGAGTTCTACATGAAGACGGCCGAGGAGATGTCGGATGCGCTAGGCGAGTACCCGGAGGCACTCGCCAACACACTCGAGATCGCGCAGAAGTGTGACGTGTCGATGGAGTTCGACAAGGTCATCCTTCCTGTGTTCGAAGTCCCGGAGTCTCACACCACCGAGAGTTACCTTCGGCAGCGATGCCTCGAAGGGCTGAAAGCACGATACGGGGAGCCTGTTGCGGAAGAAACGCTGGAACGCCTCGAGCACGAGCTTTCGGTGATCAACGAGAAGCGCTTCGCGGCATACTTCCTGATCGTGGCCGACTTCGTGCGTTGGGCGAAGGAGCACGACATCGGCGTGGGTCCGGGCAGGGGCTCTGCCGCAGGGTCCATCATCGCCTATGCGCTGGGCATCACGAACCTCGATCCGATCGACAACGGCCTGCTGTTCGAGCGCTTCTTGAATCCCGAACGCACGGAAATGCCCGATATCGATATGGACTTCGATGACGAACGTCGAGGCGAGGTGATCGACTACGTCAGACGCACCTATGGGGACGACAAGGTCGCACAGATCATCACCTTCGGCACGATGAAGGCGCGAGCCGCCGTGCGCGACGCCGGGCGCGTACTCGGCTATCCCTACGGTGTGCCGGACAAGATCTCGAAGATGATAGTCGAGGACATCAAGGCAACGATCGATTCGTCGCTCGCGCAGAGCGCTGACTTTCGCGACGACTACCAGTCGAGTCCGGACACGAAACGGATCGTGGACGCCGCCAGGTCCCTCGAAGGCATCGTTCGAGGAGAAGGCGTGCACGCCGCAGGCGTGGTGATATGCCGAGACCCGCTCCACTGGCACGTGCCCGTGAAGTACGACACCAAGGGCGGCGCGGTGATCACGCAGTACGACGGTCCTACGGTGGCCGAACTCGGGCTGTTGAAGATGGACTTCCTAGGGCTGCGCACGCTCACCGTCATCGCGGATGCCGTGCGCCACATCGAGGCGAACCACGGCGCGAGGATCGATCCCGACGAGATACCGCTCGACGACGACGCCACTTTCGAGTTGCTGCAACGTGGCGATACCGCGGGCGTCTTCCAGGTGGAGTCTCCTGGCATGCGTGCTCTGCTTCGCGATCTGAAGCCGACCACTTTCGAGGACATCGTGGCCGTGCTGGCGCTCTATCGCCCGGGTCCGCTCAACTCCGGAATGGTGAAGGACTTCCTCGATCGCAAGAACGGGCGCAAGCAGGTCTCATACTACGACGAGCGGCTCAAGCACATACTCGAGGAAACCTACGGCGCCATCGTCTACCAGGAGCAGGTCATGCGCATCTCGATGGAGATGAGCGGCTTTTCGGCGGCAAAAGCAGACAAACTGCGCAAGGTAATGGGGA
>JAOUET010000180.1 GCA_029858605.1 Coriobacteriia bacterium
CGCTACTCGTGGCAGTGATCCTTGCCGCGATGGTCATGCCGCAGGTCTTCGGCAGGGTGACGTCGGTGCTCGATGCGGGAACGGGGACCGCGTACTGGCGGCTTTCGACCTGGCGGTCTTCGGCAGATATGATGCTCGACCGCCCGGTGCTGGGCTTCGGCGTCAACGGATTCCGCTACGCGTATCCCGCCTATCAAGAGGCAGGGCAGAACGACGGCCGCCACGGGTACGTGCCCATCGAGGCCGCACACAACCTCGAGGCCGATACGGTCGTATCGCTGGGACTGCTCGGCTTGGTGGCGCTGCTAGTGATTGCAGTCGAATGTGGACTCGCGCTGTGGCGTCGGGCGGTGGGCACGGATGCCGGACGTATGCAGGCGGTCGCCGTGGCGGCATCTCTCGTCGGCGCGGTCGTTGCCCTGCAGTTCCACTACGTCACACTTGACACGGGGCCGCTCCTGATCGCGCTTCTCGCGGTCACGGCGACGCGGGAGGTGGCCGAAGACACTCGGCGACTCTCTCAGCGCGACAGCGTCTCGCCGGCCGTGAGGTGGATCGCAGGCGCTCTGGCTCTCGCGTTCGTGGCGGTGACGGTCTGCGCCGCGGGACTCGTGATCGCCGATCGTGAGTCCGCTCGTGCGGTAGCGTTGAGCCGTGCTGGCGCGCCGTGGCCCGAAGTGCGTGATGTCGCCGAGACCGCGGCGCAGCTCGCTCCATGGGAGGCGTCGGTCGCACGCACCGGCGGACGCGCCGGGACCGTGCGGCTCACCCAGGCCTACGATTCCGATGCTGCACGGGACGGGCTCGCCGCCTATGACCGTGCGATTGCGCTCTCGCCGTCGGATCCGGTGCTGGTCTACGAACGTGCGAATCTACTTGCGGTCTCCGCCATGGGCTCGCGAGATCCGGCGACGCTCGAGTCCGCCCTCGACGGGTTCGAACACGCTGGGGCGATGGACCCCAACTCGGGCATGGCTCTGGTGGGTCAGGCGCGCGTGGCGCTCGTCTTTGGCGACACGGAGGCGGGCATAGCCCTACTCGAAGAGGCCGTCGAGCTCTCGCCCCTGTACGTTCCGGCTTGGGATGATCTCGCGAAAGCGTATCGGCTGCTGGGCATGAAGGAGGAAGCCGACGAGGCACAGCGCAAGGCCGAAGAGATCGGGCGGTAGCCCCGCGCTACGACCGCCAAGCGCGATTCGGCGCTTGACCTGTGACATTTCTCACCTGAATTCCGCTTGTCGGGTTCAGGACGCGCCCCCGCTTGCCGATTCCTGTGTGTGAGGACGCCCCCTCGGCGTCCTGTCATTCCGTATTCGTCATGTATTCGTCCGGAAGGAGGTCGGCGATGAAGGCGCTAGAGAGGATTCCTGAAGCGGGAGGCTTTCGAAGACTGGCGCTACTCCTTGCAATAGTGATGGCAGTGGCGGGGTTGCCGCTGCAGGCGTCAGGGGTGGTGCCGCCACCCGACGTATCCGGCGTCGTGACAGACGACGTCGGCTCGCCGCTCGTGGGGGCTTCGGTCTACATCTACGAGTACGTCGCCAAGGACACAGGGGGCGGCAGTTGGGTCAAGGTCGCGGCCACGTCGACCGACGGCTCCGGTGCATACCAGTTCTCCGAACTGGAGGAGCAGCCGTACATCGCCAAGTTCGACGCGGACGGCTACTGGCCTGAGTTCTACGACAACGCGGGATCCGCAGCCGATGCGACGCTTGTGCTCTTCGCGGGCACGCTGGTCGACGGCGTCGACGGTTCGCTGTGTCCGCAGGACCCATGCATCAGCGGCAAGGTGACCGAAGATTCGACGTCTACTCCCGTGCCTCTGAACGACATCAAGGCGAAGGTCTACAAGTACAACGGATACGGCAGCTACGAGTACTACACGTGTGCTTGGACCGATTCAAACGGTGAGTACAGCGTGTACGAACTTCCTGCCGGCACCTACCGCATCTGGTTCTACGACTACGCGGACAAGTACCTCAAGGAGTACTGGGACGACAAGGCCGAACTCGCGCTTGCCGACGACATCGTCTTCAACGGCACCGACGAAGTCGCGAGCATCGACGCGTCGCTCACCCCGAAGGCCGCCGCGGTCTCGGGTACGGTCAGAGACGACGACACGGGCGATCCGATCGAGGGCGCCAAGGTCGTTCTCGAGCCCAAGTCGGCAGTCGCCGGTGGAGCGATCGCCTGCTCGGGCTACGCATATACGGACGCCTACGGCCGCTATCGCATCTACGGCCTCGCCAACGGCAGCTACTCGGTCCAGTTCCTGGACGAGGACTACTCGGACGGCGCATATCGCTCCGAGTTCTACAACGACAAGGAATCCGCTGCTACGGCCGATGCGGTGACGTATGCCGGCGCTCCGGTGGCGAGTATCGATGCGTCGCTGGCGCCACTGGCGGCAGCCATTACCGGACGCGTCACCGATGAGAGCACGCCGACACCGAAGCCCCTTGAGGGCATCAAGGCGAAGGTGTTCGAGTACGCCGGCGGCGGATGCTACGAGTACCTCACCTACGCCTGGACCAACGCAGATGGAGAGTACACGGTCTACGGCCTGGAGCCGGGGCTCTACCGCATCTGGTTCTACGATTACGAGGGCGACTACGTGAAGGAGTACTACAACGACAAGGAGTCGTTGAGCGAGGCCGACGACATCAACTATGACGGCATGACGACGACAGCAGGCGTTGATGCCGCTCTCAAGGGAGGACCTCGCGTTTCGGGCAAGACACGCTACTCGACCGCCGTCGAGATTGCCCGCGAAGGCTTCCCTGGCTGGGAGGGCATCGACACTGTCATCCTCGCGTCCGGCGATGACCGGGCGGCAGCCGACCCGCTGGCAGCGAGCGGTCTTTGCTGGCTCTACGACGCACCGCTGTTCCTGGTCTCTGAGCGCTACACGCCAAGTGAGGTGTTGGGCGCGGTTCGCGACATCGTCGGCGTCAACGGGCCCGTCAAGATGCGTGTCGTGGGAGGTCCCGTCTCGGTGCCGAGCGCACGAGCCAACGAGATCAAGAACTACGTCGACGGCTACTTCGGCCAGGCCGGTCTCGTACAGTGGTCGAGGGTGACCGACACGGGCGGACGCTACTACCTCGCGCGCAAGATAGCCGAAGAGATGAAGGCCAACGCCGCCTACCAAGGCAAGACCCTGCCCGGGGCCGCGCTCATCGCAAACGGAGCCGACTACACGAAGTTCTTCGATGCGCTGGCGATGTCGCCGGTGGCCGCTCAGAACGGAACACCCGTTCTTCTCGTCAGCGTGACCGAAGTTCCCGGAGATACCGCAGCGGCGCTCTCGATGCTGAAAGGCGCGGGCGTCACCGAAACCATCATCGGCGGTGGCCCCTACACGGTCGGTGATGGCGTCGCGAAGAAGCTGTCCGGAATGGGCTTCGCGGTGGACCGCTGGTACGGGCGCAGCCGGTACGACACGGCTGTCGACATCGCGCGGGAAGCCCAGGCGCGAGGTTGGCTCGACGACCGCGTGGCGGGCGTTGCAGCAGCGCTGCCCGACGCCCTCGCAGGCGGCTCGATGATCGGCTTGCACAAGGGCGTGCTCTTGCTCAGCAAGCCGACGGAGCTGCCTCCGTCGACCGCGTGGTGGCTCGACACACACGGCAGCAACGTGGACAACTGCTATCTGTTCGGTGGACCGAACAGCGTGA
>JAOUET010000181.1 GCA_029858605.1 Coriobacteriia bacterium
TTCCGAACGTCGTGCGCGCCTTGTTCATGATCACCCTCGCCGTCTCGTAGCGATCGTGTCCCCACCAACGAACCGCAGCGATCGCCACCCCGGCGTCCAAGTCTGCAAGCACGTCGTCGGAGACCGTATTGGGTCCGCCGGCAACGATGCGATAGTCGAGGCCCAGGCTTGTAAGCGCGGCCTGGGTGGGCCCTGGAATGCTGTCCTTGCGCACCAGCAGAATCGGGAAACCGTTCTTCGCTGCAATCGGTGACAGGGCGAGCGCGTCGAAGAACTTGTCTGAGTCGGCCCCGTTGGCGATGAGTGCACGCGACGTTGCCGACGGACTGCCCCAATAGTCACCGGGACGTTCCACGTTCATTCGGTGGGCGATCGACGCGGCGAGCGTGTAGCGGTCGTTGTAGGGTGCGATCCGATCGAACGTCGCGCCGGTGACCTGACCGGCGATGTCGGACAATCGCGCGTCCGGAACCGAGACCGGACCGCCCACGACGTGGATCTCAGGAGGGCCATTGACCGTTCGGATGATCTTGAGCGCGTTCATCACGGACGTCGGGACGCGGTCGCTGCGAATGAGGAAGATCGGGGCGCCGTACGTCCAAACGAGCCCGGATGCAGCAAGGGGGTCGGCCGCAGCACGGTCCTCACCACTGGCTATGATGACGTGGTCGACGTTCTGCCAGCCCGGGAAGTTCTCGCGCGCGATCTCGACGGCCGTCTCGTAGCGGTCGCTGCCCCACAACCTGTACGGGGTGTCCGGCGACTGGGCGACTGGCCAGCTTGTGGACGTGAGGAGGTTGTAGGTACCCGAGCCGGTGCCGGCGTACACCCGCAGGTAGTACCAGCCTGTTTGAGTGGCGACGTAGTTGATGGTTTCGTCCGGACCCGGACCGTTCGCCAAATCCGCGTACGGACCCAGGAAATCGACCGATGTGGGATCGTGGAGAAACAGGTCGTAGTCCGCGCCCGCCGGGCCGTCCAGGATGATGGTGATGCTCCGGCCCGCCAGTAGATGCACTCGGTACACATCGCTTTGATCGGCCGGGTCGTGGAGGTACCCCTGGAACCAGCCGCCAAGCGGCTTTCCCGGGATGTACCCGTCGTTCATTGCCGCACGGGCGCCCGTGGGCGCAAAGCCAGCCGGCACACAAAGCAGCAGTGCGAGAACGGTGACGACCGCAGCGCGGAATGCGCCGGTCCCGGCATGGATCCTCATTTCGACCTACCCCTTCCCCGTGGCACGGCGAAAGCGCCACAGGGTAAGTGTACCCGTGCGAGAGAGGTGGGCGGCGCGCTACACTTAGACGATGGAAGGTCCCGCCGACACCCTTGCGAAGACGCTCGAAGCACGCGAATGGGCGGGGCGCGTGGTGCCGATCGTCCGTCTCAGGAACCTGCGCCAGGGTATCGTGGGCGCACGCGATCGCGGCCTGATCGACGAAATGCTGTTCGACGACGAACTCTCCGACCTCGACTACTCTGCTCCTCCCGAGCTGCCTGATGCTCGATCACTCATCGTGATTGCGACGCCCGCACCCGCTTGCCGCCTCACCTTCGAGTGGCGCGGACAGACAATTGCGGTCACCATCCCGCCCACCTACGTGGATGCGGTGTCAATACGCGAGCGGGTGCGCGCGGCGGCGGCAGAGGCACTCGACGGCGACGGCCACCGGGTGCTTCTGGCGACCGTGCCCCTAAAGCCGCTCGCGGTCGGCAGCGGTCTGGCACGCTACGGCAAGAACAACATCACCTACGTGGACGGCATGGGGAGCTTTCACCGTCTCACCGGGCTCTTCTCCGACATGCCGGCGCCTCGCAGCGAATGGAAGAGGCGTCCCTCCCTAGGCCTGTGCGGGCGATGCACGGCGTGTCTTACGGCCTGTCCCACCGGGGCGATCACCGCGAGCCGCTTCATGCTGCACGCCGAGCGGTGCCTCACCTACTTCAACGAGAACGAGACGCGCGTGCCCGAGTGGGTGCCGCCCGACGCACACGAGTGTCTCGTGGGCTGCATGCGCTGCCAAAGCGCGTGCCCGGAGAACCGTGCGGTGCTCGATCGCATCGAAGACGGCCCTTCGTTCTCTGAGGGAGAGACGAAACTGCTTCTCGCCGGTGTACCCTACGAGGAGCTGCCCGACGAGACAGCCGCGAAATGGGACGCGCTCGAGCTCACCGAGGACCTCGCGATCATCGAGCGGAACCTCGGGCTCGTCTTGCAGGCATCCGACCGATAGCCAGATTGCCCTTGCGGGGGGATCCGTGACGCAGGTCGATCGGTACGAGAGAGCCGACGTCGCGCGGGTCGACACCACGACTTCGCGTGCGGGTCTCGGCCGTGTTCGCGCCGAGACGGTCGGGATGGTCTCGCTCCTCATCGCCCTGTTCGGACCTGCGTTGGCATATGCCGACGGGTGGGCCGGCGGACACTCGATCTTCAAGTTCTTCCTGCTTGCACTAGGTGGTGCCGGTGCGCTGGCGTGCGCCCCCTGGCTCAAGATGCGACGTGCCGAGAAGACTCGCCTGGGTCGGGCACTCACAATCTCAGTCATCGCCTACGTCGGGTGGGTCGGGCTGGCCGCACTCTTTTCGGAACAGACCCTGCTCGGCATCACCGGCGCGCGGCCGTACTGGGACGGTTTCGTGGCAGCACTCGCCGCGGGAGGCTGCTTTGCGTTCGCGTTTCATATGGCCGACGGGAAGGCCCCTGTGCTCCGCAGGTGGCTGAGCCACGGGGCCGCCTGGACTGCGATCGTCCTCGCGGTGGTGGCCCTCGCCGCCTGGATGGGGCTTCCTGGAACGGCAGACATGATCAAGGCCGGAAGACTGGGATCGGCGATCGGACAACCCACGTTCCTCGGCCTGTACTTCTCGATGTGGCTTCCGTGGCTGCTGCACGCATCGAGAACGGCGCGCTCGGCCGCCGATCACGCCGACGATGCCGAGACCGCCCGCCGGGCGAGCCGTTCGTTCGCGCTGTTCCTCGCGGCGTCGGTCGCGGCAGTCGCGCTCCTGGTCGCCAGCCAGTCGAGAGCGGCGGTGGTCGCTGGTGTGGTGGGCGTCTCTCTCTACGCTGCGCTCTCTGCGAAGTCGTCGGCCGCCCGGCGCAAGCGACTTGCGGCAGCCGCGGTGCTCGTGCTTCTCGCCGCGCTGCTGGCCGTGGGCCTGCGCGATCCCGAGTTCATCGAGACCGGTCCCGCAGAATTAGCATCCCGGTTCGTAGCGTCCGGCCGAGGCGTCGCATGGGAGGCGGCGGCAAAGGCCACCGCGGCAGATCCTCTCCTCGGATCCGGCCCCGGAACGTTCGAGTACGCCCACGCCGCGAACATGACGCCTGAACTCTTTGCCGTCGAGGAGGGCACGCGCCTCCTCGACGCGCACAACTGGTATCTCACCGCCTCGGCGACGGCGGGTGTCCCCGCGGCGATAGCTGCACTCGCAATCGCGGTGCTCTGCGTCTTGGGTGCAGTGCGCAGCCGCGGCCGACCTTCCTTCCGCCTCGCCGCGTGCTCGGGCGCGGTGGCATGCGCTGCCGGTGCGGTGCTCACCCCGAACGGCTTCGTCACGCTTCCCGCCATGCTGGTGCTTGCGACTGTGGGCGTCACGTTCACTCGTGCCGCTGACGCCTCGGGCGCAGGCGACGCTGGCGCGCCGAGTGAGG
>JAOUET010000022.1 GCA_029858605.1 Coriobacteriia bacterium
ACCTGGTCGTCGGTGAGTTCGAGTACGTATCCGAGTGGCGTCCCGAGATCGAATACGACGTGTCGGGCGACCGGGGAGTGTTGGTCGCAAGACAGCCGGATGTTCGGACTTGGCGTCTCGGCGACCGGAAGAACAGTTGGGACATCGAGGTCTCCCAGGACGTGCCCATCGACCTGCGAGTGACGTTGGGAGCTGGCCTGAGCAATCTCGACCTGCGTGACGTCATTGTGAAGGATCTGGACGCGACGATGGGCGCCGGCGACGCCACCGTCGATCTCGGCGGTGCGCGCGACCGAAGCTTCAGTGGTCGCGTCGAGACTGGAGCGGGGCGGATCACAGTGCGTCTGCCGAAAGATGTCGGCGTGCGCATCACCGGCTATCAGGAAGGCGTTGGCGAGTTCAGCGCAGACGGTTTCGAGGTAGACGGCCGCGCGCTGGTCAACGACGCGTACGGAGTCAGCGACGTGACCATTGAGTTGCAGGTGGTTCGCGGAATCGGCGAGACAGTATTCGAGCTGGTGGACTAGATGAACGAAGAGACAGCTCCGGGCCCTGCCCGCATTCGAAAGGAGCTGATGATGGAACTTGTAGGACTGATAGTGCTGGTCATCCTTGCGATAGTGCTGCTGCCTTTCCTTGCGGTGGCTCTAGTGACGGTTGCCCTACCGGTCGCCTGGGTATGGATGCTCGTCGACTCGATCCTGCGCGAGCCTTGGGAGTATCCCGGCGGTAGCGAGAACGAGAAGCTGCTCTGGATCATCCTCATGATCGTGCTGCAGGTCTCTGCGGTGGCGTACTTCTTCATGGTGTTTCGCAAGATTCAGCGAGGCAGCATGCCGACTCCGGCCCAACACGGGTCGCATGCGGCTCCGCCGACCGCCGCTCGGATGCCTCCAGCTTCGGCGTAGCATTGCCACTCGCGGTATCCTTTGAGTCGTATCGGACATGACGGTGTCGGGGGGAGCGGCGCTATGACCACACACGTGCTTGTCCGATTGGCGACTCAGACCGATCGACCTGCGATCAGGGTGCTTCTCGAAGCCGCATTCGCTCGGAATGAAGAAGCCGATCTCGTGGATGAACTTGTCGACAGCCGAGCCTATCTTCCCGACCTTGAGCTCGTGGCCGAGGAGGATGCCCAGATCGTCGGCCATGTCATGTTCACCCGTGCGGTGATCGAGGAGCCTCTACCTGGGATGATGTCCCGAAGTGTCTCGGCCATCGCTCTCGGCCCGCTGTCCGTGCATCCCGACCGGCAAAGTACCGGGGTCGGAGCCGAACTGGTTCGCGAGGGGCTCGATCGTGCGCGCATACTCGGAGAGCGCGTCGCCCTGGTGGTAGGGCACCCTGACTACTACCCGCGATTCGGCTTTCACGAAGCGTTGCCCTACGGCATAGCCGCACCGCTCGACATACCCAGTGAGGCGTGGATGGTTGCCGAACTCGTGCCGGGTGGCCTCGCCGACGTGCGCGGAACCGCGCGGCTTGCCGCTCCGTTCGCCAACCCCAAGTACTGGTAGTCGCCGCCTTCGGAGGCGGAAGCTACTCGAGCGGCTGGAGTGCGTCGAGCATCTGACGTCGGTACGCGAGCAGGGCTTCGCGCCCCGCCTCGGCAATCGAGAGCGTCGTTTGTGGCTTGCGCCCCTTGAACGACTTCTTCACTCGAACGTAGCCGGCCTCCTCCAGCTTGCCGAGATGAGATGCGAGGTTGCCCCAAGTGAGGCCGGTCTGCTGGAGGAGCCAAGTCGCGTCCGCACTTTCCACGAGGTACAGATTCGTGAGGATCGCCAGACGCGCAGGCTCGTGTACGAGTCGGTCGAGCTCCGGGTTGGGATGTTCGCTACCCGTTTTCATGGATGGCCGTCCCCGGGTCGCGAACCGGATAGTCGCGAAGGAATCGAACCAGCTTGTACACCCCTACGCCCACGATGATCAGCGCCGGCAGGCCGAATGCGACGAACACCGGGATCTTGATGTCGAGAAGTGTTCGCGAGTACTCCAAGACCACGATGCTCATGCCGAAGAGCGGACCGTATGCATAGAAGCGCGGCACGTCCAGCAAGTAGGCCATGGCAGCGAACACGACGGTCGCGTTGAGCAGGAACACGAGCGGAATGTAGTCCACGAAATCGGTGTTGCCCGCGCCTCGCAGAGCGGTCACGGCCCAGACCAGGAGCCCGAGCAGCACCGAACCGGCGAGCACCAGCGTGGTTCCGTGCACCTTGCGTCGTCGTTCGCGAGTTGGCTTGATCGTACCGAGTCGCGGCCGCACGATCCCGCGTCTAAGCAAGGTGAACGCCAGCACGAGTCCGGCGTATACCGCGACGAGAACTGCCATTCGGCTCAACTCGTTCGGCAGCCAAGTCTCGATCATGCTGGCCACAGGCATCATCGCGAGCATCGTTCCGAGGAATATGTCGAACAGCCCGTCATCGTAGAACTTGCGCCAGGCCTGTCTCTCCAGGCGCTCGAGATCGGTATCGCCCTTCATCGTCTGCACCCTCTTCCTGCCACGTAGAAGAGACCTGTTGTCCCTTCAGGGCAAAGTACTTTGTACTGCAAAGTTTATTCCCTGAGGACGCATTCGTCAAGCGTCGATGGGCCTACGATCAAGGGCGGATGGTTGGAGGGGCGCGCCAGCGAGATTCGGCAGTGCAAAGTATTGGGCGGCCCGAACAGCATCGCAGAGTCCACGCTGGCCGAGATTGGAGCGGCGCTCGGGTTGCCGTAGATCGAACGCTCGAGCACGGTGGGGCTTGAGCGGCACGCTTCAGGCGCGTTTGAACGCGACTTCCGCTCTGCGCTCAACGATTCGGTTGTGGTCGTCGACGAAGACGCAGCGAGGCTGCCAGACGAGCGCCTCCGTATCGTCGAGCTCGACGAAACTGACTACGATCACTTTGTCGCCGGGCCGGATCAAGTGCGCTGCGGCGCCGTTGACGCAGACGTCTCCGGAACCGCGCGGCCCAGGGATGGCATAGGTCGTGACGCGAGCGCCATTCGTGGTGTCCCAGACGTGAACGACCTCGTTGGGGAGGATGCCGGCAGCGTCGAGCAGGTCGGCATCGAGGGTGATGCTGCCCTCGTAGTCGACGTCGGCTTCGGTCACGGTCGCGCGGTGTACCTTGCCGCCCAGCATCTTTCGGCGCATCGAATCACACTCCGTTCCGGGTACGTGCCTCGATCGATCGGTCACGTCTCGGCCTCGGCAACCAGGGTGCTCATTCTATCACGCACGGGGGGCAGGATATCATGTTCTTGACAGCGTAACAATGTGATGTTACGCTACTGTCACCATCAGGAGGTGCGTCGTGGACACGGGATTGATTTCGAAGAAAGACCTGCTCAAGGATACCGGTATCTCGTATGGCCAGCTCTATCGGTGGAAGCGCAAGAAGCTCATTCCCGAGGAGTGGTTCATTCGCAAATCCACGTTCACGGGTCAGCAGACGTACTTCCCGCGCGACAGGATACTCGTGCGGATCGAGCGGATACTCGACATGAAGGACGAGGACCTCTCCCTCGACGACATCGCGGAAGCAGTGGCACCGGATCTCGGCGGCATAGGCGTCACGCTCGAGGCCGTCGTGGAAGAGGGTTTGGCCTCGCCGGCCGCCGTGAGCGCGTTTCAGGCCGTGCATCCCGACTCCGAGGCGCTCGTGTTCGGGGAGTTGCTGTCGCTCTACCTCCTGGACCGGCTGCTCGCCACAGGCGAGCTGTCCCTCGAGGAAAGCCGTACGGTGCTGGCGACGCTGGAGGAGGGACACGCCGCGTTCGAAGGACGGGAATACGACCTCGTGTGCATTCGGAGGATGGGCGTGGCCGTTTGCCTGCTCGTTTCGAGTTCGGCCGAGATCGGCCTGGAGAGCGGGGCCCGTCTGGTTGCGAGGATGAACGTGCAGGAATGTGTCGAGGCGCTAGGCGCCCGACTGTGAAGCAGGAGGCCGGAGATGGACACCAAGCGCGAGAACACGGAATCGACATCCGCCCAGGCGGATGCGTCCGGGACTTTGGAAGGTGACGTGACGATCAACGGTTCTGGTCGCATGCCGAACGACATCGAGTGCGCGAACCTGAAGATCAACGGGGCTGGGCAGTGCGATGGAAACGTTCGTGCACGCCGAATCATCGTCAACGGGGGCGGCACGTTCGGGAAGAAGGTACGTGCCGAAGAGATGTCGGTGAACGGTGATGCATCCGTCGCCGAGGGTGCGGGTATCGGCGCCCTGAAGGTGAAGGGTCGCATGTCTGTGGGCGGTGGGCTTGCGGTCCACGAAGCCGACGTCCGGGGTGATATCAAGGTCGGCGGCGACATCGAGGCCGATTCCCTCACCGGGGAGGGAGCCTTCAATGTGGACGGCCTCATGAACGTCGGCACACTCGACATTCGCGTGTGGGGCACCAGCCGTGCGAGCGAGATCGGCGGAGAGACGATCCGGGTGGCGGGTGCGCGCGGGCTTGGCGAGGCGCTGCGCTCTCTATTCGGCGAGAAGCGGCTCGTGGCCGACTCCCTGGAGGGTGACGAGGTGTCGCTGGAGTACACGACGGCCAAGGTCGTGAGGGGGGACCGCGTCACCATTGGGACGGGCTGCAACGTCGAGTTGGTCGAATACACGGGAACCTACGACCGCGTCGCCGATTCCTTGGTTGGCGAGGCGCGCAAGGCGGAAGCCTAGTCGGTGCTGGTCGTGAGTCGCGCCCGAGGGCGAGAGTCACGATGGCGCTAGGCGATGAGCGCCATTGCGGCCTGCATCGCCCACAGCGCGAGCATGCCCGCGACGAGTGTGATCGCCATGTTCTTGGTGCGCCACGCGACCAGGAGGGCGAACGCCGCGGCCAGGATGCGCGCGGGTGCGAACGCGTATGCGCCGTCCGTCCTCGTGTACAGAGACCCGGGGACCACGAGCGCGGTCAACGCGGCGGCGGGCACGTGGCGCAGCAAGCGCTGGAGCCAGCGCGGCGTCGGGACGGTGCCGTGCAGCCAGATGGGGAGGCTGCGCAAGAGCAGCGTGCCGGTTGCCAGCACGAGAATCACCAGCCAGAAGGCGGCGCGTTCGCTCATTCGGCCACCTCGCGATCAGCGGTCTGCTCTTCGCGCGCGGCGCCCCAAGCCATGCCCAGCAGGATGGCCGCTGGAAGCCCGGTCTGCAATGGGAGCAGAGGGACGAGAACGGCTGCCGCAAAAGCGGCTACCAGCGACGTCTCGATGTCCACGCGATGTCTGAGTGTCGGCACGAGCATCGCAAGGAACACCAGCGGCACCGCGAAGTCGAGCGCCCACTCGGCAGGAATGAACGAACCGGCCAGCACGCCCAGTACGTTCGTCACCTGCCACACCGAGGCGAGACACAGCCAGCTGCCGATGTAGTAGTGCACGAGGTCGACATCCTCGCGATTTCGGCCGATCGTCATGGTGGCGGCATACGACTGGTCGATCAGGGCGTGCCCGAGGAACGGGCGGAGTCTGCCGGCTAGAGGCGAAATCGTCGGCGCTAGCGACGTGCTGTAGATGAACATGCGCGCGTTGACGATCAGCGCCGTGCCGATGACCACGACGAGCGAAGCTCCTTCGGCGAAGAGTGACGTCGCGGCCAGCTGGGAGGCACCGGCGTTGACCAGCAACGACATGCCGAGCGCCTCGGCGAGTCCGAAGCCGGCGCTTGCCACGGCCGCGCCCGCGACCAAACCGAACGGGATGATGCCGGGGACGATCGCCGCTACATCCCTAGCTCCTACGAGCATGCTGTGGACGGTGCGCGACATAGACGTTCCTTCATTGCTGTTGAGAGGCGATGTTAGCACGGGTACGATTGGCGCACGCGCTCTTCGGCCGAAGCGCAGCGCGGCAGCGTGCCGAGAACGTGCGGGAGGTGTGGAGTGAGACTGACCATGATCGGCCACAGCACCCTGCTCATCGAGGCGGGGGACCAGCGTATCGTGACGGATCCGTTCTTCAGCTCCCGCCCAACTCGCATGGTCTCGCGCACTGCGCCGACAGCGATGACTGCCGAAGAGGCGGCCGCACAGGCGAGCCTCGTCCTCGTCTCCCACAACCATGCGGATCACTGCGATCCTGCGTTCTTCGCTGCGCTCGACGACGACGTGCCCGTTGTTGCGCCGAGGGGCATGATTTGGCCCGACGGGATGAAGGCTCCGCCCTCCGCAATCGAGCTCGAGGAATGGGCGCACCAGGACTTCGGTGGGGCGCGCGTCAGCGTCACCCCGGCCGAGCACCCGCCCGTCTCGGCTGGCTTCGTCGTCAAGGCCGACCGACGCAACCTCTACTTCGCCGGTGACACGAACGCCGCTCCCTTCATGCGCCACGTTGGCGAGGAGCTCCGCCTCGATATCGCAGTGCTGCCGGTTCGCTTCGCGCGCACTGCCCCGGGTGTGACGGCCGGCACGGTCGTCGAGGTGGTCGAGATGCTCGACGTCGAGCACGTGGTCGCGGTTCACCTTCACCTTCGCTTGGTGGGAAGCGGCCTGGTGAACTTCAGGAACGCCGCAGGCAAGGTGGGCTCCACGCTGCAGGAATGGCTGCCCGACGTGCGTTTCGATGCTCCCGCGCCCGGAGACGTCGTCGAGTTCTAGGCCGAAGGCCGAGTGTTTCGTCGGCATAGGGGTAACATCTACGCACGGCACGCCCTCTGCGGGCGTGCACCATGCGTCGATATCGAATCGGCGGTGACCGCGAGCCGGCGATTGCTCGGTGCGAGAAGGGCAGGGCAAGTGAACGCGACAGTCGGGCTCCCGCGGGCGCTGTTGTACCACAAGTACGGTGATCTGTGGACGTCCTTCTTCGAGACTCTCGGCGTTCCGACTGTAGTGAGTCCGCCGACGAACCGCGCGATCCTGGAGCGCGGCAGCAGACTTGCGGTCGACGAGACTTGTCTGCCGATGAAGATCTTCCTGGGGCACGTGGATGAGCTGCTGTCGAAAGCCGACTACGTGCTGGTTCCGCGCGTCGCTTCGCTGGTGCGCGGCGAAACCACGTGTGTGAAGTTCCTCGGCGCCTACGACGTGACGCTAAACTCGATCCCCAACGCTCGACTTCTCGAATACGACGTCGATGTGGTGAACGGCAAACGCCAGGCTCCAGAGATGCGACGTCTCGGCCGCAGTTTTGAGCGCAACGTGACGAAGGTGATGTATGCGTACGCTCGCGCGTATCGCGAGTCGAAGCGGCGTCACCTCGAGCACGCGCGCCAGCAGGAACGCGCCGCTCTCGCGCCGGGGCTCAAGGTGCTCGTCGTCGGTCATCCGTACAACATCCGTGACGAACTCATCGGCGTGCCAGTCGTTTCAATCCTGCGAGAACAGGGCGCGTCGGTGCTGGTGGCAGAGATGTCAGATGCGTCGGAGGCCAAGTCGCTGTCCGCGCGCATATCACGGGACGTGCCGTGGACCTTCAACAAGGAGCTCTTGGGCGCGGTGGAGCACTACCGCCCCCTCGTCGACGGAATCGTGTTCCTCGTGACGTTCCCGTGCGGACCGGACTCTCTCATGACCGAGCTTTGCGTGCGAAGACTCGATGGCATGCCGACGATCGTGCTCGTGCTTGACGAGCTGCAGGGCGAGGCTGGCCTGCGCACGCGGCTGGAAAGCTTCGTGGACCTTCTCAAGATGCGACCGGGCGGACGCTTCGCCACGGATGCTGTGATGGGTGTGCGACCGTGAGCGAATCCGGTGGTCACGTCCTGAGTTTCCCGCACATGGGCAACTACCACGTTCCCATGGTCACGCTCGCGAGCATGCTCGACACCGAGATCCTGGTGGCACCCAGAATGACGCGACGCACGCTTGAGCTGGGTACGCGATACAGCCCCGAGTTCGTGTGCATCCCGTTCAAGTACAACCTGGGCAACTTCATCGAATCGCTCGAGAGCGGCGCGAACCTGCTCGTACAAGCGGGTGGTGGGTGCCGGTTCGGTTTCTACGCCGAGGTCCAGGAGGCGATTCTACGAGACTCGGGCTACGAGTTCGAGATGTTGCGGCTGTTCGGCAGCTTTGAACTGCGCGACTACCATCGTCAGCTCCGCCGTATCAACCCGAAGCTCACATTTCGCCGCGCGCTGTGGCACTATCGCCTCGCCTCACGTCAGACCAATGCGCTCGACGTCGTCGAGGACTACTCCCGCAAGAACTGCGGGTTCGAGGTCGAAGACGGCGCGTTCGAGCGCGCGTTCGAGGCTTTCCTCGGCAAGCTGGGGAGGACTCAGTCGTTCGCGGAGGTCGATACGCTCGAGCGCGAGACGCTCGAGGAACTGGCGGCCATTCCGACCGAAAGGCCCGACGACGCGCTCAAGGTCGGCGTCGTGGGCGAGTTGTATGTGGTCATGGAGCCGTTCTCGAACTTCTTTGTCGAAAAGGAACTGGCCAAGCGCGGTGTTGAGGTGCATCGACACATGTCGGTTTCGGAGATGATCGCGCACTCCGGCCGCAACGGGCCCAAGCACCTGCGCAAGCTCATCGAGATGTCCGGTCCGTACCTGCACTACCACATCGGCGCTCACGGCACGGAGAGCGTCGGCCTAGCGCGTCAATTCATGCAGGACGGCTTCGATGGCGTCCTGCATCTCAAGCCATTCGGCTGCATGCCCGAGGTCAACGCGATGACCGCGCTTCAGCGCATGTCGCGCGAGAACCTGTTTCCAATCCTGTTCTTCAGCTACGACGCGCAATCATCGGAGACCGGTGTCCGCACCCGCCTCGAGGCTTTCTGCGACATGCTTCGGATGCGGCGCCGGCGCGATCCCGGTCTCGCTGAGGCCATGGAGGTGTGTGCCTGATGGGCTATCTGGGCGTTGATGTCGGTTCGATTTCGACCAAGGCGGTCGTCATCGACGATGCCGGCCAGGTCGTTGCGCGCTCGTATCTCTGGACCGAGGGAGATCCTCTCGCCGCGGTCAAGCGGGTGCTTGCCGAGGTCGAGCTGCAGGCCGAGGCTGCCGAGGAATCCGTCGCCGCCGTGGGCGTGACTGGTTCGGCACGCGAACTCGTCGGCGCTGCGCTCGGCGCGCAAGTCGTCAAGAACGAGATCACCGCACACGCGATGGGCACGCTCGCTCGCCACCCCGACGTCCAGACCATCCTCGAGATCGGTGGCCAGGACAGCAAGATCATCCTGGTGCGCAACGGAGTGCCGGTGGACTACGCGATGAACACGCTTTGCGCAGCGGGCACCGGGTCGTTTCTCTCAGCGCAGGCTCGAAGGCTCAACGTTCCTGTGGAGGAGTTCGGTGCGTACGCGCTGCAATCGAGCAAGCCGACGAAGATCGCCGGACGCTGCACCGTGTTCGCCGAGTCGGATCTCGTGCACAAGGCGCAGATCGGTCACCCACGCGAGGACCTGATCGCCGGCCTGTGCCAGGCCATCGTCATGAACTACCTGAACAACGTTGGCAAGGGCAAGGAGATCCGCGCGCCGATCGTGTTCCAAGGCGGTGTGAGCAAGAACGTGGGTGTCGTGAAAGCATTCGCCGACCTCACCGGCGAGGGAATCGTTGTGGATGAGGATGGGCACCTCATGGGGGCGATCGGCGCTGCACTGCTGGCGCGCGAAGGTGAGGGACGCGCCGCATTCGACTTCGCGACACGCGATCTGGAGTTCGACACGCGCGGCTACGAATGCGGAGGTTGTCCGAACGACTGCGAGGTCGTCACGCTATGTCGCGCGGGGGAGTTCCTCGACGGTTGGGGCAATCGCTGCGAGCGTGGGCTCGAGCGCGCCAAGAAGAACGTCACGACCTCCTAGCGGTTGCGCAGCGCGGCAATCAGCCGCTCGTACTCGTCGCGGTCGATCTCGCCTCTCGCAAAACGCTCGCGTGCGATTCTCTCGGCAGAGTCCTCGTGCGTTGAAGCCGCAGCCGGAGGGGCGATGTAGGGCGCCGGAACCTGGTGCGCCGTGGCTCGCACGGCCGCGTCACGCTGCGACCAAACCAACCAGACGACCAGTGCGACTATGAGCAGCAGGCCGAGACCCATCGTAGTCACCATCCAACCGCTTCCGAAGAGGCCGTTCGTGCCGGAGAAGGCTGTCGAACACCAGCCGTCGAATCCGTATCCGTGCATCATGGTCTCCTTCTTTGGCTTGCGTTCTTGTGGGCCAAGGGAGCCACATTCGTGCCAGAAGGTTCGCTTCACACAATGAACACACGGTGTGAGCCGGGCTCGGTTCCCGCGAGGAACCTCTCTCGGAGGAGCCTACTGAATCGTGTGGCTAGGTGAGCACCTCGCCCGTGGCACTGTCGTCGTTTGAAGGAGCGCCGCCAAGCGTCTCGTCCATTCGCCGAAGGCGCCTGCTCATCTTGTCGAGCATCTGCAGAACCATTGGCTCGTCGACGATCGCGATGAACCCGGGACGATCGACGACCTCGACCCGAACGTCTCCGACTGCGGTTGCGGTTGCCGAGCGTGGTCCTGGAGCGAAAAGGCCCATCTCGCCGAAGAAGTCTCCGGTCGCGAGGACCGCTAACTCGACCTCGCCCTCGCGGGTTTCGCGCACGATTCGTACGAACCCCGACTTGATGATGTATAGGTCGGCCGCGCCGTCCCCCTGCGTGAAGAAGACGTGGCCGTCGGGATATGAGTGCGGTATGCCCCCCAGCATGCTCTTCCCTTCTGTCCTGGCGCGACTGCGCCGCCTTTTCAGTTCACTTCCGGGTGTCTGCCGCTACATACCCAGGAAGCGCTTGCCCAAAGCGGCCAGCGCGAGGGCACCCGTAGCCAGAGGTACGACCGGCGAGACCGGATCAGACTCTTCCTGAGTGCTCAGAGTGTCGCCCGATGTCAGAGATGACTCGGTTCCCTTGACCTTGGGGGCCTTCGTGGGCCCAGTGAGTTTGTCGGGCTTGGCCGCAGACGACGACTTCTTCGTGGACCCGGCGGCCAGCGACTCTTCAAGCGGGGGCGGGGCCATCGCGGCCTCCCCGCCGCCGGGAACGCACGTGACCACCGCGTACATCTCGGTGACCTTCGGCGGACAGCCACCGAAGGACCACAACATATGCGGGGGATTGCTTCAGTGCTGACGCGAAGGACCCTATCTCGCCAGCAGCCTCAGAAGCTCGCGTCCCCCAAGGGCGATCAACGTTGCGCCGCTCACAGCCATCGGTACCGCGGGGTTGACCGGGTTCGAGGCAGGGGCACTATCGTCTCTGCCGCGGGAGACCAAATCGAGTCCAAGCGGCCGCCTGGCACTGCCTCCCGGGTCGCTGACCCCGAGCGAGCCCTTGCCCGTCGCGCCGGATCCGGTGAGTCCGCCGCCGGTCGTCTGCTCCGTCGTAGCGTCAGTCGCGGCAGGCAGTGGCTCGCCGAACTGCAAGAGGAGCGACTCGGCCGGAGCGCTCATTGACAGCGGGCCTGCGGCGGCGCCGATCTCGTCGGAGCCCGAGTCCCAGCCCGAGCCCTGTGGCCGAGCGCCGCGGTCGATATCGTCGGCGAGTGTGGCAGCCGGGTCGGCCTTGCCCTCGCAGGAAGCTGTGTCTTGGAGGTGGTAGTCACCGGTCTTGGTCGGGGCGGAGCCCGCGCCTACAGGCGTCACGAAGAACGGGTTCAGTGTGTAGCTGCCGGTTGAGTCATTGAAGCTGCCGAAGGCCTGGTTGATGTCGGTGTACCGGACGTTCGCGTTGAGGTAGCCGCCGCCGTCGATCTCTTCCAGCGTAGCGGAGCTGCGGGAATCGTCGCCGTAGAGGATCGAGTTGTGGACCTTGACGGTACCGGGGGTGTGCCACCAGACGTAGAGGGCCCCCGCCACGTTGGCACTGTTGCCTGAGATCGTACAGAAGTCGAACGTCGGCACCCCGCCGTTCTGGGGGGCGCACACGGCCCCGCCGTTGCCGCCTGCGTAGTTGCCCGAGAACGTCGTGTTCGTGTAGTTGTACGTGCCGTTGCCCTGTCTCAGTCCGCCTCCGTCCGTGTTCGCCTGGTTGCCGCGCACCACACATCGTTCCAGGGTGATGGTGTTCGCGGAGTTGAATCCCAGAGCGCCCCCGTAGCCTCCGGTGGCGGTGTTCCCCTCGAAGACGGTGTCGCGGAACACTGCGTTGAAGTTCCCGCTGTTGTTCCAGAGCGCGCCGCCGTTGCTGCCCGCCACGTTGTTGCGCACCACTGTGTTCTCGAGGGTGAGCATGTTCCCATCGTTGAATCCCAAGGCGCCCCCGCTACCTCCGGCACTGTTGCCCTGCAGGACGCAGTCACGGAACACGCCGCCGAAGGCGTTGCTGCCGCAGTACAGTGCGCCGCCGTTGCTGCCTGCTGTGTTGCTCGAGAGAGTGGAGGACTCGAAGATGAACTCATCACAGCCGTTGCTGGTGAGGACGCCGCCCCCGCTGCCTCCGACCGAGTTGCCAGTGATGGTCGTCCGACGGAAGGTCGTGACGGCTGCGCTGTTGTTGTTCTGGAA
This sequence comes from Coriobacteriia bacterium, assembly GCA_029858605.1. GTDB lineage: Bacteria > Actinomycetota > Coriobacteriia > Anaerosomatales > JAENZW01 > JAENZW01. The sequence goes on from JAOUET010000022.1 coordinate 12,404, forward strand.
CCCGGGATGGTTGTTGCGGATCACCGTGTCCTCGATGAGCAGGAGCTTGGTGCCGCCCTGGTGGAGGATGCCGACCCCGCTGTTGTTCTCAACGACGCAGTCATCGATCACCGCCAGCGCACCGTTGAGGGCGATTCCGGTCGTGCCGTTGCGCACCGTAAAGCCGCGAAGTGTCGAGTTCGATCCGTCGCCCCAGTTTGGGAACTCGACGACCGTCGCGCCGCCCTGGATGAAGGTGCTTGCGGCACCGTTGACGGAGTCGACCGTGATGTCCTTGCCGTTGTACGCGAAGCCCGCGTATGTGCCGTCGGCGACCAGCACGGTCTGTCCCGTGCTCGCGGCGTTCACGGCGAGCTGGATCGTCCCGTACTCGCTCGGCACGTCGAGGGCGTTGAAGACCGTGAGTGTCTTGTCGTTGGCCTGGTTGCCATCGTCCTGGGGCTCTCCCGTCGCTTCGGCGGCCGCACTGTCGGTGAAGTAGAAGCAGTACGGGATAGTACCGTCACCCGCGAAGGGCACGTAGACCTTCTCGGCGAGGTACTCGCCGTTGGTGTAGTCGGCGTCGGTCTTGGCGGTGTCGGTCGTGGTCACCGAGTCGTCCATCGTGACCTTCTCACCAACGTCGTCGTAGTCGCCATCGTCGTTCAGGTCGACCCAGACCTGCTTGGTGCCGGGCGCGTCGTTGTTGGCGTCCGTGTACTCGACACGGAAGTAGAACGGCTTGGTGGCCGCCTGGCTCTCGGGGTCCACACCGTCGATCTCGTAGGCGATTTCGCCCGTCCACGAGAGCGCGGGCGCCTGGTTGACGTTTTCCAGCACGGTTGCGGTTGAGATTGCCGATGGCACCGTGTCAATCCCGTCGCTCGCCTCGAAGTAGTAGGGCACCAACCCGTCCACGTTGTACGTGAGCGTGGTCGTGTGGTTGAATCGCTTGCCCGCAAGCCAGTCGCCACCCGCCATGGCTGACATAGATACCACTTCACCCGTGTCGTCATAGTCCCCGTCATCGTTCTTGTCGACGTAGAGCGTAGGCGCGTCGCCCGAAGGTGCCTCACCGTCGGGGTCCTTGTAGGTGATGCGGAACTCGTAGTTCGTGATACCGGTCGTGCCGCTGTTGGGATTGACCCCGTCATCTGAGTAGCCGCTCTCGCCGGTCCACGGGAGCTGTGGAGGAGCGTTCGTGACATCGACGGTGCGTGTCGGAGTTCGAGAAGTACCCGTGATCCCGTCGGATGCTTCGAAGACGTAGCCGAGTCTGTTGTCCCCGGCCTTCGCGAGCTGGACATCGACGTTGTAGTCGTTGCCGTTGTAGTAGGTCGAGTCCAGGGCGTTGTCGGGATCCATGGTCGCAGACTCGTTCGCATCGCCGAAGTCTCCATCGTCATTGCGATCGATGAGCAGCACCACGTAGCTCGGCGCGTTGTTGTTGCCATCTGTGTACGTGACTCTGAACGCGAACGTGTCCGCTGCCGACCCGCTGTCCGGGTTCGAGCCATCGTCTGCGTACCCCGCCTCGCCGGTCCAGGTGAGGATCGGGGCGATGCCGAGGCTCTGCCACAGCGTGCGGTTGAAGTCGCGCGTATTCTGGTTCGCTCCATGGCAGTGGCTGCATATCGTGCTGGCAGTCGCCGGTCGCCAGATCCACCCGTCGCTTGCTGCGAGAGGGATGTCCTCGGGTGTCGGCGGGTTCGCGTCGTTGGGGTTCCACACCGAGATGCTGTTGTTTCGATACCACATCCGAAGGCCTGGCCTGCGCTCGTAGACCTCACTGGTGAGCTCCCCGTCGCTCGTCATGGCGAGGTACTTCGAACCGTGCACGTTGTGACACGTCGGGCATGATATCTGGCTGTCTCCGGGATACGCGTTGCTCGTGTAGTCGGAGACCCAGCGCAGCTGATAGTCGAAGTCCAGGTGGAACTCGTGCATGTTGTAGCGCCATACGTAGTTGTAGTAGATGCCGTCGGTCAGCCAGAAGTTGGTCTCCTGGCTTGCAGTGTTGTTGATTGCCGAGTAGAGGTGGCAGCCGGTCTGGTAGCACAGGCGGGCACGTGATGCGTCATTCGCGACGCCCGATGCCCACGGGATCTCCATCGGGTTCGCGCCACCGACTAGGTCAAGGCGGTATGAGGCGCGATAGGCGCCGCTGCTCGTTCCGGCATCGTGCGTCCGCCGCTCGCCATCTATGTGCGTCAGGGCATAGTCGTGACACGCATCGCAGTCCAAGTCGGGCCCTGCCGCGTAGCCGTTGGGCGGGAGAACCTCGCTCGACGGCGCGCCGTGCCCGGTCTTGTAGTAGCCCCATCCTGTTCCGTAGATGTAGGAGCCGTCCTCGTCCCCGACCACGGGCGGCGCGTAGACGCCGTCGATGAGCGAGGGCTCCTCGTCGGCAGTGCCCTCATCGCCGTCGTGGCAGCCGGCGCACCACTTCTCCTTGCCGGCTTTCAACGTGGTTGCCGAAGCGTAGACCCTGCTCGCCCAGTTGTCCTTGGCGCCTACGGAACCGTAGACCGAGTCGACGCCGTCGTAGTCTCCGCCCGGCGAGTGGCACTCGTCGCACACCGTCGTCTCGTCGAGCTCTATGTGGCCGGACGTGTCGGCATCCGTTCCACTCTTGAAGTAGGGGAAGTCGCCGCTCATGTGGCAGTCGTCGCTGCAGTCGAGCTGTCCCGGACCTCTTGCGTCCGACGCGCTCAAGTGTATGCCGTGCGAGCCGCTCGAGCCGTGGCATGCCGCGCCCCCGCACTCGACGCCGCCTGCGTGAGACTGGGGCGAGTGCCCGGTCGGGCCGTGGCAGTCCGAGCAGGGCTTGTCCGAGGCCTCTGCGTGGTCGACTACATCCAGGGGCAGTCTCTTCAGCATCAGGCCGCACACCACCGGCGTGGCTTCGGCCGAATCGTAGGGCCTGTGGCAGCCTACGCAGAGCTGTCTTACGATCGTTACCGGCGCGCCGGCGCGCGCCTCGCTGAACATGTAGATGCTCGCGGTGGTCCTACCGTGCGGAACGTGGCACTCGTCGCAGGGCATGCGAGAGCCCTGGGGCAGGGTCGCCCCGCTCGCGTCGGCGACGACGCTGG
>JAOUET010000182.1 GCA_029858605.1 Coriobacteriia bacterium
TCCACCGCTGCCGTTGGATTGCCCAGTCTCCACCGAGAACGGACTGACTCCGTGGAACGCATCGGGCTTGTCCTCGGCATGAGCGTAGCCGGCGCCCTTCTTCGTCACCGCGTGCACGATGACCGGTCCTTCCGCCTTCAGCGCACGCGCAACAGCCGCCTGTACTGCCTGGACATCGTGACCGTCGATGGGGCCGACATACTTCAGGCCCAACTCCTCGAAGAGCATGCCCGGAACCAGGAGCTGTTTGACGGATTCCTTGGCAGCCTCTCCGGCGGCAACCATCGCGGCACCCAGTCGCGTCTTCGCAAGCGCAGATTCGACGTCGTCGCGCAGGCGAGTGTAGCGCGGATCCAGGCGAACGCGTGCAAGGTAACTAGCGAGAGCGCCGACGTTCTGGGCTATGGACATCTCGTTGTCGTTGAGGACTATCACGAGACGGGTGCCTCGGTGCCCGATGTGGTTGAGCGCTTCGAAAGCCATGCCACCGGTCAGCGATCCGTCGCCGATGACAGCGACCACGTTCTCGCTTCCTCCGACCGCATCCCGAGCCTCGGCGAGGCCAAGGGCTATCGAGAGCGAGTTGGATGCGTGACCTGTGTCGAAGACATCGTACGGGCTCTCGCTGCGCTTGGGGAAGCCACACACTCCACCGTATTGCCGAAGCGTGCCGAAGTCGTCACGTCGCCCCGTAATGAGCTTGTGCACGTAGGACTGATGACCGACATCCCACACTATCTTGTCCTTGGGACACTCGAGGGCGCGATGCAGCCCCAACGTCAGTTCCACGACACCCAGGTTGGGCGCGAGATGCCCTCCGGTCTCGGAGACGGTGTTGATGATCGTCTCGCGGATCTCGGCCGAGAGCTGTTCGAGCTGGGCGTCATCGAGAGCGCGAAGATCTGCAGGCGAATCAATGCTGTCCAGGATGCGCTCGCTGCCCAATGAATACTCATCTCCGTCGACTGTGGGTCCGCTCTCAACCCGACAACCAGCATAAATCGGGCCACTGGAGCGCCACAAGCCACCCCGACGCCGCGTATACGGGACGTTACGCGGGTGCCGTGTCTTCGACGGCTTCCTTCTCCTCTGTGCCCACGGGTTCCTCCATCGAATCCGAGGATCCATCCTGTGGGGCGCCGAAGACGTCTTCGGGCTGCCCGTCTCCTCTGTCTTCCTTCTCCTCGCCATTCGTTGAGGCGTCGCTTGTCGTCGACTCGTCCGCCTCCTCGGGAGAAGCCGCCGGCGCGTCGGCACCTTCCTTGAGCGTTTCCTCGCCCTCCACCGCCTGCTCTCCGACCACCGTACGCCACTCGGTGTGATCCGAGAGCTCGGTGCAGATGTTGGCGAGACGCACTCCCTCTTCGAGCAGGTCCAGACTCTTCTCCAGGGATACGTCCTTCTTCCTGACCTGCGCGACAATCTCCTCCAGCCTCGCACGCGCTTGCGTGAAGGTATACGTCTCGTCAGCCACGCTCGGCGTCCACCTCGCCTTCCGGTCCGCAGGCGCAATCCTCGGCGAGCTTGCCAAGGACGCCATTGACGAACTTGGACGAGTCATCTCCCCCGAAGACCTTGGCGAGTTCAACCGCCTCGTTGATCGTCACGGAATGGGGAATGTCGTCGACGTAGAGTATCTCATACGCGGCCATGCGCAAAATGCTGCGGTCCACCAGGGGCATACGGGAGACGGACCAATGCTCGGAGATCTCCTGCAGGGTCCCGTCTATAACGTTCTCGTGCTCTTCCACACCCTGCAGCAGCTGCACGCAGAAATCGCCAGGGTCGCCGTCCTCCAAGTTGTAGGATGCTGTCTCCAACATGCGAGCGATGCTCTCTCCGGTAATCTCTCGCTGGTAGAGCATCTGAAGAGCCTGTCGACGCGCTCGCGTACGTTCCAGCATGACCGGTAGCAACGGTCCCTTCGCCTAGGCCTCGAAGACGATACCGTCGATGAACACGTCAACCTTGTCGACGTCGGTGCCAAGCTGGCTCTTGAGCGCGTCGGCGACCGAGAGCTGAACGGCTTCGCCAACGGCACGAAGTTGGGCTCCGTAGACAACGTCGATGTGGAGACTCACCGACAGAGCGCTCTCCTCCGAAGTCACATTCACACAGCGCGTGTTCTGCTTGCTCACGGCCTTGTGCGCCAATTGCGCAAGACCCTGGCTCCCGCACACGGAGACGACACCTTCGACCTTCTTGGCGGCCATCGTCACGATGGTCTCAAGCACACCCGGTGCGATGCTCAGGCCGTCGACCCTGAGTTCCTCGGACATCGTGACCACCTCTCGCGACGCTACTTGTCGCGCCCTATGCCATGTGGCGCTCAACGAAATCAGTATATACGTCGCCGTCCGCGAATGCCGGGACCTCGATGGCGGCCTGATGGAACGGAATCGTCGTCGGAATACCCACGACGATGAACTCGTCGAGGGCACGCCGCGCACGCGCGATTGCCTCGCCACGCGTCTCGCCCCAGACGATGAGTTTTGCCAGTAGCGAGTCATAGTGAGGCGGTACCGTGTAGCCGGAGTACACATGGCTGTCCACGCGCACGCCGAAGCCGCCGGGCGCGCTAAACAGGCGAACCTCGCCCGGGTGCGGACGGAAGTTGTGCTCGGGGTCCTCCGCGTTGATGCGAAACTCGATGGCGTGGCCGTGCATCTGTATCGACGCCTGGTCGGCGTGCTTCATCGAATCGCCGGCCGCGATGCGAATCTGCTCCTTGATGATGTCAACCCCGGTGATCTGTTCGGTGACGGGATGTTCGACCTGAACGCGCGTGTTCATCTCCATGAAGTAGAAGCGTCCGTCGGTGTCGAGCAGGAACTCGACTGTTCCGGCGTTCACGTAGTCGACTGCACGCACGGCCACAAGCGCCGCCTCCCCCATGGCGGCTCGAATCTCGTCGGTCACCGCCGGAGAAGGCGCCTCCTCGATCAGCTTCTGATGTCGCCGCTGAACGGAGCAGTCGCGTTCGAACAGGTGCACCGCATTGCCGTGCGTGTCTGCGAGCACCTGCATCTCCACATGTCGGGGCCGGGTCAGGTACTTCTCGATGTACACGGCGTCGTTGCCGAACGACGCTGCGGCCTCGGTCTTCGCGGCCGTGAAGTTGCGCTTGAGATCCACGACGTCCTCGGCGACCCGCATGCCCTTGCCCCCGCCCCCCGCTGCAGCCTTGATCAGGATGGGATACCCGGCCTCTTCCGCAAACGCGACGGCCTCCTCGAGAGACCCGACAGAGCCTTCGCTCCCGGGAATGCACGGAACGCCTGCGTCCATCATCGTCTTCCTGGCGACCGCTTTGTCGCCCATTCGCTCTATGGCGTCCGCAGACGGGCCCACAAACACGAGCCCCGAGTCTGTGACCGCACGCGCGAAGGCTGCGTTCTCCGCCAAGAAGCCGTAGCCCGGGTGAACCGCCTCGGCGCCGGAGGTTATCGCCGCCGAGATGATGTTCGGCATGCTCAGATAGCTCTTGGCAGACTGCGCGGGGCCTATGCAGATGGCCTCGTCGGCCATCCGCGCGTGCAGGCAGTCTCGATCCGCTTCGGAGAACACCGAAACGGTGGCGATTCCCATCTCGCGACACGCGCGAATGACTCGCAACGCGACCTCACCGCGGTTGGCGATCAACAGCTT
>JAOUET010000183.1 GCA_029858605.1 Coriobacteriia bacterium
GGCAGCGCCGTGCCCCCGACACGAATCCGGGCCGAGCGTAGCACGCGAGGCGCGGCGCCTGCTGGACGCGCGCTCGTTCCATGCACCCCGCCGTTCCCCCCGCCGATCAGGGTGCGCCTGGATCCACACAGCGCTTCGCGCCGCTACGGTTCGTCCTCTCCGCCTTCTGAACGTACAGCGGACAGATCTTCGCGAACTCCATGGCGAACACGCGATGCTTCGCCACTGTCATGCCTCTCCTGTTTCCCGTTCAGCGCCGCCCGAATGCGACGCCCCGTCCTTCCGGCTCCGGAAGAGCGTGATGCCGACACCGATCAGACTCACGACGTTGACTGCGGCATCGGCTGTCGTCGTCTGCGCAACGCGATCCTCCTCAGAACAAGGAACGTGAGGACCGCGCAAGATGAGCCGAGCGCGCTCGCCGCGACATCGTGCACATCACGTACGTCACTCACACCAAAGACGGATGTGAGTTCCTCGATGGTCAGGATGGCGAATGCGCCCACGGCTGCTGCGGCGACTACCGCCGTTCCTCTCCTGAAGGAGAATCCCCTCGTGAGGACCGGGCACGCGGGGGAGACGCCCATCGTCCAGGCGGCGATGAAGTTGGAGTAGCTGCCGGAGAGCGTGGCGAGAATGGTGCCCGCAGCGAAGGCGGGGCGAAGGTACGCCTTGTTGAGGGACACGGACACGAAGAGGAACGCGAAGAGTGCGGCGCTCACCGCAACGCAGGTACCCGCCCTCTGCCACAGCGCCTTCACGATTCCGATGAGTGGCCCCGCATCCGCATCGGTGCTGATCCGTATCCGTAGGCGATCCTGTCGTCAGTAGGACCTGCTGGCAGCAGCCTCCCGGTGTGTCAACACAACGACGTGGCGCATCAGCTGCCTCGCCCTTCTCGGGCAGCTCCCAGCCGAGCCTGGTACGTGAGGCGCGGCGTGTGCCGGATGCGCATATTGGACGGCGCGGTCGCCGCCGTGCTCAGTCGCCCCAGATGTTCTCTCCGCGAAGGACCGCGTCGGAGCCACCGTCGATGTAGATCGTCTGCCCGGTGGTATGCGTATTCTCGATACTCGCCAGCCAGATGAGCAGGTACCCGACCTGCTCGGGCTCGAGGTAGTAGTTGCACGGCATCGGGACCTGCGCGTCGAGCCCCGCGCGCGCCTCCTCGGTCGCGATCATGTCGGCCGTCATCGGTGTGCGGACGATGCCCGGGCCGACGGCGTTGAGCGGGATGCAGTTGCCTGCCCACTGGTCCTTGACGCACTGCCGACGGACCCAGCGGCTGATGGCGCGCTTAGTCGAGCCGTAGATGAGTTGCTCCATCCCGCCGCCGATGTCAACGAGCTCCTGCGCGCGGGCGAGGGCCTTCGCCTCGTCGTCGTCGACGCACATCGCCTCGACGAGCGCCTTGTCGTTGGGCATGAGCGACGCCATGGAGCTAATGGCGGCGGCGCGCGGTGCCTCGGACTTCGCGAGGGTCGGCGCGAGCGCCTCTAGCCACTCGGTCATGCCGAAGTAGTTGACCGAAACGGTCTTGGCAATGGGGTGCGCGAGACCGGCGCAGGCGATGGCGGCGTCGACCTTGCCGCCGGCCATCTCGATTGCCTGATCGGCCGCGTCGAGACGGCCCTGCTTGGTGCTGAGATCGGCGACGATGTCCGCGTCGTGGATATCGATGCCGATGACAGTCTCGCCGCGTTCTCTGAGGGTGCGAGCGGTCGCGGCGGCGATTCCTGAGGCGGTGCCGGCGATGACGTAGGTGCGAGGCATGGGGGGCTCCGATCTGTTGGAGATGGGGCGCGGTCTATCAGAGTGTACCCGCACCTTCGCCGATAGGTGCACGGCGACTGCATCTCGCTTGCGCGATGGGCGTTCTGCCGAACGTTGTAGCGGAGGAGCTGCTCTGAGGCACGATTCCCAGGACAAGCCAACCTTGTGCGCTGCAGCTTGATCCGCTGGTTGGGCGTTGCCCTGAGAGTGAGCCAGTCGAATACTCACAGCGCTGGCGCTTGCTGTGAGGAATACCGTCCGGTGGTCGGCAGTACTATGCCTCACTCCAGTACCAGACCGTGACGGTAGCTCTGGTATGTGCGAAGGACTGAGAGATGTTGATCAATCTCTCCTGCCCGACTTCTGCGGCGAAGTCGGCAGCCTTCCGGCAGAGTGCATCCTGAGACTCGAAAGTGCCCGTGAAGATCTTGTAGTCAACCCTCATCGTCGAAGCTCCCTACGCTCGATGCAATCGCCAGACAACGGAATCCCCCGATGTAGGCCCAACATGGATGCGCATGACCCGCACGCCTTCGGCATCCATGGTAGCGCGCGACCTGCCCGCGTCGGGTTGATGCGCTTGGCAGTGACAAGGTCAGCTCTGGCGAAGAGATCGACCTTGATGTCTTCGTCGCAAGCGGTTTCGTCCGCTCGAGCAGCGCGTGTCGTTCGTCAAAGACATCAGCTTGCGGACTCACCTGTCGCGAAGTCCCAGATCTCCCCGTATTCGGTATCAGCGAGTACTCCGCGAACGAGTTGCAGATTCCGCTGCCACGACCGCTCGGGTCCATCGGCGTCCACGCGGAATGTGAGCTCGTCGTGATTCGCGTCGACCGCGATCCACAACCTGGTCTCCAGACTCAGACCGATCTCCGTCACACACGACTCGATCACTCCCACCCAACCTTCGTGCCATGCGGTGACGTCTGTGACGCGACCAGAGAGAGGAACGTTGCCCCCCTGCCAGCGGGGCTGCACCTCAATCCGGCGAGGAAGCTCTATCGTGCGAGTCTCGCCCCGTACGTCCGAGCGGTAGGTCATCGCCGAGAAGACCTCCACATCCTCCCCCCTGACGAGCATCAGAAGCCTGCAGCCGATGTACTCGGGATCGGGCGCCCATTCATGCGCCAATTCATCAGCTCGCGCGTGAATCTGATCGACGTCGGCCTCACCTGGAATGTGGGCGACCCGCGCGGCTTGCGCGGCGAGTATCCGATCGCGCGCGTCCATCATCGCCTTGATCTCCTCTGGCGAGTGCCCCTGCCAGTCTGTGACCTCGCCGACGACTCGCAGCGGCTCGCGCGAGCGGTACGACTTGGTGGGATTACCCGCGAACTTCTTGTCCGTGAGATCCGGGTCGTCCACGAACGGGCCGGTAGGTTCGACAATGTAGATTCTGCCGGGACCGTCGCCCAGAGCGAGTTCGGCCCCCCACGGCGACAGGGTGGCGCTCATGTAGACCCAGGCGCTCTTGCGCTCCCCGTTGCCATAGTTGGAGCGATATCCGGGCCTGATCAGATCCCCCGGCTTCAGGTCGGCCTTCGTGCCATGGTAGAACGGCCCTGAGATCGCCTCGTCGGTAGCTGCCAAGGGGCTCGCTCCTCTCATGTCGCGCGACTCTATGGGTCGAGTATGCCCCCGGGCGTCTAGCGTGAAGAGCATGAGCCGACGCCGATGCGCTTCGGGCGATTGTAGCTCGTGGCATTCTGCTCGCCGTGTCATGGGGGGCGCTGGTTCGCCCCACTCGTGGTGACTCCACATCCTGAGTACCTTGACGATGCGCCGCTCAGATCACCGACGAGCTGCAGCCCGCACGCGCGGCGCCGCGCATCCGACCCAGGTAGGAGTGCCCGCCGAGGCCCGGCA
>JAOUET010000184.1 GCA_029858605.1 Coriobacteriia bacterium
TAGTGAGTCGTCCGCATGATCCAGCCTGCATATGAGGTGGATGCAACAATCACACCGAGATTCCACCCGATCAGCACTTCTTGCAGGTTCGTGCCGAAGAACTGCAGCTCGTCCAGCAGCGCAAATCCTGTGAAAGCTTGCAGGATCAGCAGTGGGGCGAACAGCGTGTAGGTCATCTTCTGCATCACGTTGTACTTGGCGAGATGCGGCTTGCTCGGCTTGACGAAGATGTAGTACAGAATGACCTTCGGCGCGGTGACGACGTCCTGCCTGGTGATGGCGAACTCCTTGTAGTCGCGCCTTGCCGAGAAGAACGCGTACCAAAGGCGCCAAACGAGGTTGATCGTCACGATGATCATGAAGACGTAGTGCACGTAGCGCATCGACGTCCGCGCGCCGTCCCAGAGCGGAATGAAGCCGGGGAACCGGACGTACAGACCGGAAATCGCGAGCATGATCATCGAGAACACGTGCGTGAAGTGCAGGAACTTCGGCAAGAATGGAATCTCTGGTCCCTCGTGGTGCGGCCACTCCCATTTCTTCCCGAAACGGCGTCTGGCCCGTCCCGTGAGAATGTTGCCGAAAAAATGGCCGGCAAGCCCGAGCAGAACGACAACATAGAGGGCGGTAAACACCACATCGAGCCATACGTTGAAGTTGACCATGAAAGTTACCTGGCCTATCGCTGACACCCCCTACTCCCTATGCGTGGACGCGAACGTCCACTTCTTGTGATTCGACGGGGACGCCCGCCGTCCTGCCCCGGCTGGCATCGGAGACACGTCGTCTGCGCGACGATCACGCCGGCGATCGTCGCCCGAGGGCAGCTGGCAACTCCAGTTACAATACGGAGAATAGAGAGGGGTCGCGCTTTAGTCAACGCGCGCACAAGCCTGCTAGAAGTCCTCGATGTCGGCCTCTGCCTGCACCAAGATGCCGCGATCGGCAAGAGTGGAGCGCGCGCGACTCTCGTTCTGGGGAGCTACTCGCATCGCTATCCCGCACGCGGCACCCAGAACGCTCGGTGTCGGAATCGGGACTGCCGCAATGCCCGACTCAGCGAGCGCCTTCTCGGCCTTGAGCGCATCGTGCGTGGTGGCAAAGCCGAAGACGCGGAAGACCTTGCGCTCCCGTCCTGCCTTCAGTCAGATTCGCCTCCGGACATCGTCTTCCGAGCAGCCTCGAGGATACCCGACACGAACTCGAGAGCGTCGAGTGTGGGAGTGACGCCGCCGGGAAGATTGACGATCAGCGTATCGCCCCGAATGCCCGCGACGGCGCGCGACAGAACCTGCGACGGCTCGGCAGCCGAAGTGTGGCGCCGGATGGCCTCCGACACGCCGGGTACGATACGTTCGCATATGCGTTCGGTGGCCTCGGGCGTCACGTCGCGCGGTCCCACGCCGGTCCCGCCGAGAGTGAGGACCACATCGGCCTCTTCGGCTTCGCACATGTCGATGATCGAGGAGGCGATGCATTCCATGTCGTCGGGGCACACGTGATAGGCGACGACGAACCAGCCCTTCTGCTCGCAAGCGTCGATCACGGCTCTGCCCGAATCGTCCTTCACGCCTGGCCCCGAGCGCGAGTCCGAGCACGTCAAGATGCCTACCCGCAAATCGCCCACGTGCCCTCACTCCTCCTTGCTCGTCGCGGCTTCTCTCATTCCGCGTCTACCCTTGCAGGTTGGCCTGCAGATGGCCGAGGAAGGCCTCGGCCGCTCTCGTCAGGGTGCCTCTCGGCTTGACCACGAATAGTGGGCGCCGCGCGGGGAAGCCCTCCGCGCCGACCTCGACGACGGTACCGAGTCGGACGGCTTTGTCGGACATCCACCTGCTCACGACGCCGACACCCATGCCGCCTTCGACCGCACTCACGATCGCCTCGCTCGTGCCCAACTCCGTGACGACGTGGAGCTCGTCCGGCTCCACCCCGCTGTCTCTGAGGACGTGCTCGGTGACCTGCCGCGTTCCCGAGCCTTCCTCGCGCATGATGAACGCCGCACGCGCAAGCTCCTCGCCTGTGGCCGAACCCTGCTTCGCGAACTCGTGGTCGGGTGGCGCGATGAGCACGATCTCGTCGGTTCCCATCTGCTCGAACTCGACCTTCGCGTCGGCCACTTCGGCCCCGGTCATGCCTATGTGGGCTTCACCCGACTCCACCGCCGCAACGACCTGCGCCGTGTCTCGCACGTCTATGGAGACGCCGACCTTCGGGTACTCCTTCAAGAACGATCCGAGCAGGTTCGGCAGAATGTATTGCCCCGGCGTCGTACTGGCTGCAAGAAGCAGGTGGCCCGTCACGCTGCCAGACACGGCCCCAACGGCCTCGCGGGCGGCCTCCATGTCTGATAGCACGCGTTTCGCTAAAGGCAGGAGGGCTTCGCCTGCCTCCGTGAGTTCGACACGCCGGTACATACGATCGAGCAGACGGGCGCCGAGGTCCGCCTCCAACGCCTGGATCTGCATGGTCACGGCAGGCTGCGACAGCTGCATCGCACGGGCGGCAGCGGAGAAGGAGCCGTGCTCTACGACCATCGTGAATGCCTTGAGCTGCGTGATGTTCACCCTGCACCGTTCCCCCGGCCGATCATGCGACCCATGCTAACCGACGCGCGTAGACACGTCACCACCGCGCACGGGAGAGTTCGGTCTCGAAGCGGCTTGGAGGGGGTACAATCCTCGCGTATGTGAGAATGGTTATCACATGAGGGACTGGCGTGAGAACCTCGCGTTTGGGCGCCCCGGGCGCGGATTCCGGAGGAGATTGCCATGGCCGATAGACTCCCGTACGGGAGCGGCCGCACATCACCGCAAAGACGCGCAATAGCATCGATGGCCGAAGAGCTCGGTCGTGCTTTCACGATCGACGATCTCGAAAGGGCCCTTCGGCGCAAGGGTAAACGTGCGGGCGTGGCCACCGTGTATCGGGCCGTTGCCGCGATGGAGGAGTCCGGGTGGCTCGAGCGCGTTGGAGTGCGAGGCTCCAAAGCGCTCTACGCACGCTGCGACAGTCCGGCGCACCACCACCATCTCGTGTGCACCTCATGCGGGATCGTCCTCGCCACGGACTGCCCGCTCGAGTTCGCGACCCACTCCGCGAAGGCCGAACACGGGTTCACGGTGACCGAGCACGACGTGACCCTATACGGCGTCTGCCGAGATTGCCGACCCGGTCCCGAACTCGGTGAGGATGGCGACTGATGTCGCACATCCACATACCCGATGGCGTCCTTCCCGCCTGGTTGTGGGTCACGGCGTGGCTACTGACGCTGCTCGTCGTCGGCATTGCCGGAAGGTACGCCGAAAGAACCCGCGCCAGACGAAAGGTCGCTTTGCTCGGCGTGGTCTCTGCACTCATGCTCGTCGCGATGTCCAGCGAGATCATCCCGATCGCCTACCACATCAATCTGACGGTGCTCGGCGGGGTGCTTCTCGGCCCGGCCTTGTCCGTGATCGCGGCGTTCGTGGTCGAGGTGATCCTCGCCATGCTCGGACACGGAGGAGTCACCGTGCTCGGGCTGAACACCGCGATCGTCGCGGTCGAGATGGTGCTCGGCTGGGCGCTGTTCTCCGTCCTGGTGCGGACGCTCTCGAAACGACGAGCCGGGCTTGCCGCAGGCATCGCG
>JAOUET010000023.1 GCA_029858605.1 Coriobacteriia bacterium
ACGGGCCACGGGGCGGGACGGCGATGGCGCTGCGCAGGGTGGTGAGCGCGAGTGACAGAGCTGCTCACACAGGTGGTGTGGTGGCTTCTGGCGGCTACCGCCGTCATCGGAGCGCTAGCCGTAGTGTTCACCAAGGACGTGATGAGGATGGCCATCGGCCTTGCGGCTTTCCTCGTCGCTGTCGCCGGACTGTTCCTCTTCTACGCCTTGCCGTTCCTGGCAGTGGTGCAGGTGTTCGTCTACGTGGGCGGCGTGCTCGTCCTGTTCCTGTTCGCCATAATGCTCGTCCATCGAGCCGAAGAAGGACGTCCCGGTCTCGAATCGAGACACGATATCGGATCGATAGCCCTCGCGGTCGGAATCGTCGTTCTTGTGGTGATGGCCCTTCGGCCATTGCGCGAGGCGACTGTGGTCGACCCGACATCGAGCGGTACCGCCGCGCTCGCCGAGATGCTTCTCGGTCCGATGCTTCCACACTTCGAGGCAGCAGGCGTACTCCTGCTGCTTGCGCTCGTCGCAGTGATCGTGGTCGTGGGCGGTGATGACGAATGAACGTCGCCATCCTGGCATCCGTGCTGTTCGCTGTAGGCCTCTACGGCGTGCTGACCCGCCGAGATCTTATCGCGGTTCTTGCCAGCGTCGAGGTCATGCTCGGTGGCGCCAGCGTCATGCTCGTCGGGCTGGCGACCACTATCGAGAGCGCGGCCGCCCCTGAGGCTGGCGTCGTCGAAGCGGTCGGTCTGTTCATCATCATCCTGGCGGCCGCGGAGGCCGCGGTGGCTCTCGGGATCGTGATGGCTGTCGCCCGCAGGAGGCGTACGACCCGTGTAGACGACTTGACCGAGGTGAGCGGCTGATGACCGCCCTTGTGGAGAACGCCTGGATCGTCGTCGCAGTTCCGTTCGCGATCGCGCTTCTCGTTGGGGTTGCGGGCCCATTGGCGCGACGGCTCGTGCCGTGGGTGACGCTGGTCGCGCCTCTTTGCGTGCTCGCTGTCGGCGTTTCGGGTCTAGTGACCGAAGCCGAGCACGCCGGTGCGGTTCGCTGGCTCTTCGGCGGAGAGTACGCGCTTTCGTTCGGTTGGGCCGTTGACGGACTCACGTCCGTGATGCTGACGGTTGTCGGGTTCGTTGCGACGATGGTGGTACTCTTCTCGATCGGCTACATGCACGGGGAAACCGGTCTGCCTCGCTACTTCGGATCGCTTGCTCTGTTCACCGGCTCGATGGCCCTTCTCGTCGTGGCCGACGGTCTCGTCGGGCTGTTCGTGGGCTGGGAGCTGGTGGGAGCTTGCTCGTACCTCCTGATCGGTTTCTGGTATCAGAAGCCTTCGGCGGCAGCTGCGGCCGTGAAAGCCTTCCTGACAACGCGTGTGGGCGATGTCGGCCTACTGCTGGGGTTGGCACTGCTTTGGCGCGAGACCGGCGAGCTTGGCTACGGCGGGGTGTTTGAGGCCGTCGAGACGCTGGCGCCTGCGGTGGTCACGACGGTGGCAGTGCTCCTCTTCATCGGGGCGATGGGCAAGTCCGCGCAGTTCCCGCTCCACATCTGGCTACCGGACGCGATGGAAGGTCCGACGCCGGTATCCGCGTTGATACACGCCGCGACGATGGTGGCCGCGGGCGTGTTCCTCGTGGCGCGGCTTTGGCCCGTCTACGAGGCGGCTCCCTCAGCGCAAACGGTCATTCTCGTTGTCGGTGCGTTCACGGCTTTTGCGTCGGCAACGATCGCGTGCGCACAGCGCGACATCAAGAAGGTGCTCGCATACTCGACGATCTCCCAACTCGGCTTCATGTTCGCGGCGCTGGGAGTCGGTGCCTGGGTGGCCGCGATGTTCCACTTGGTTACACACGCTGCCTTCAAGGCCCTGCTCTTCCTCGGCTCGGGCAGCGTGATCCATGCGACCGGCACACAAGATCTCCGTGAGATGGGCGGGCTCGCGAAGCCGATGCCGATCACGGCATGGACGTGGATCGTGGGCTCGCTTGCGCTTGCAGGTGTGGCGCCCTTTGCGGGGTTCTTCAGCAAGGACGAAGTCATTCACGCGGTCGTGACGCACAACGTCGTCGCGGGCGTCGCTCTGTTCGCGGCGAGCGCGCTTACCGCGTTCTATATCACCCGGGCGACAAGGCTCGCATTCTTCGGCAAGTATCGCGGCGATGGTCACCCGCACGAAGGCGGCTGGGTGATGAGCCTGCCACTGGTAGCGCTCGCAATCCCGGCCGCCGCGGCGGGCTTCGCGGGACACAAGATCGCCGAGCACCTTGGCGAGCACGGAGAGGCACTCAACCTTCCCGTGGCTGCCGCGTCACTCAGCGTCGCTCTGCTCGGGATCGTCGTGGGGTGGACGTCGTATCGGGACGGTGCCGAGTCTGAGGCCGCGATGGAGAGCCGAATGGGCGGCTTGTGGACGACGCTGCGCGGCGCATACGGCTTCGACGGGTTCGTCGGTGCCGTCATCGTGCGCCCGGTCGTTGCGATCAGCGACTGGCTGTACGGTTTCGTCGACCGAAAGATCGTCGACACCACCGTGGAGGGTGCGGGCAAGTCGCTGCCTGTCATTGGGCGCATGCTTTCCGTGCTCCAGAACGGCGACGCGCAGTGGTACGCGGCACTGATCGGAGCCGGCGCCGTGATTCTCGTGGCCCTCTCCCTAGTGGTTAAGGGGGGATAGCAGTCATGATCCAGGTCGACATTCTCATCCTGCTCCCGCTGGCATCGGCGATTCTTTGCACGCTTGCGGGCAGACAGGCACGCTGGTTTGCGCTGCTGGCCTCTCTGGCGACCGCAGGAGTTGCCGTGTCGGCGCTGACGAACGACTTCTCGACGGGAAGCGCGGTACACGGTTCTCTCGAACGGCTCGGAGTGATCCCGTCTTGGGCGCTGACTCTGGACGGTCTCTCGGCCCCGCTGGTGGGCCTGGCGGCGTTCCTTGGCATCATCGCCGTCCTCGCGTCTTGGGGAGTGGACGATCGTCCCGCAGCGCATCACGCACTGCTGCTCTTCCTCGAGGGCGCAGTCATGGGCGTGTTCCTTGCCGAAGACATCATCCTGTTCTACGTGTTCTGGGAGGCAGTCCTCATCCCGATGTTCTTCCTGATCGGGGTGTGGGGGCACGAGGACCGCAAGCATGCGGCGATCAAGTTCTTCCTCTACACGTTCCTGGGCAGCGCGCTGATGCTCGTGGGGATCCTGACCGCCGTGTTCACGACGAGTCTGACCCAGATCTCGGATCTCGCGACCGTGTCGGACGCGTTTGCGAGCCGAAGCATGTTCTGGCTGCTGGCGATCGGGATGCTCGTCAAGATACCGGTGGTGCCGCTCCACACCTGGCTGCCCGACGCGCACGTCGAGGCGCCGACTGCCGGCTCGATCCTTCTGGCGGGCGTGCTTCTGAAGATGGGCGGCTATGGACTTCTTCGAGTTGCCATGCCGCTCGCGCCCGCGGGATATGACGAGGCGCGCGGAATCCTGGCGGTTCTCGGAATCGTTGGGATCGTCTACGGTGCGGCGATGGCTCTTGCCCAGACGGACCTGAAGCGTCTGGTCGCATACTCGTCCGTGGCCCACATGGGGTTCGTGGTGCTGGCGGTCTCCGCAGGTACGACCCAAGGGTCCGTCGGCGCCGTGCTCGTGATGGTGAGCCACGGCGTCGTCGCTGGCCTGTTGTTCCTGCTGGTGGGGCAGCTCTACGAGCGCACCCACACGCGCGACATCGCGCGCTTCGGCGGACTGGGCAAGGTCGTTCCCGGCTGGGCGACCGCGCTGACTTTCGGCGCGTTGGCCAGTCTCGGCCTCCCCGGGCTGTCCGGCTTCCCGGGCGAGTTCGTGGCTGCACTCGAGGGCTTCCGTGCTTTCGGATGGTGGATCGTTCCCGCAGCCGTCGGTCTTGTTCTCGCCGCAGCGTACAACCTGAGAGCGGTACGTGAGGTCAACCACGGGCCCAGTGTGGACGAGTGGTCCGGATTGAAGGACCTTGCGTTGCGCGACTGGATCCCCGTGCTGGCGCTTTCGGCGGCCATCCTCGTTTTGGGGGTCTGGCCGCGACTCGTTGCAGACCTGGCCGAACCCGCGGCCGCCGCCCTGATGGCCCTCGTGGGAGGTGGCGCGTGAGCATCCCACGCGAAGACATAGTGTTGATCCTCCCGATCGCCCTGGCGCTTGCAGGCGCCGTGCTGGGCCTGATCGCCGACGCCTTCCACGGGCGACGCTTGGCTGTGAGTATCGTGATTCTGGGTCTCGCGGCGGGCGGCGCGCTGGGAATCTGGGTAGCGGTCAACGAGGATCCGCGTTCGGTGGCCGATATCCTCGCGGCGGGCGGGGGCACCTCCGCGGTGGGCGGTGCGGTCATGCTGATCGGCGCAGTCGCGGTCTTCGGGGGCTGGACCTGGTTCACTCGAAGCTCGATGGGCGCGGGCGCGGCCGTTCTGATCTCGATCGTGTGCGCCACGTCGGCGACTCTAGCCGCCTCTCTGGACCTCCTGCTCGTGATCATCTGCCTGGAGGCGCTCGCGCTGTCTGGATACGCGCTGACGGCTCAGGCTCGCAACGGACGATCCGCAGAGGCGTCCGTGAAATACGTGATTCAGGGCTCCGTCGCCACGGGCTTGTTGGTCTTGGGGTTCGCAATCCTGTTCGGCGTCTACGGGTCCAAGACAGACCTCCTTGAGATCGGCATCGCGATAGGATCGGGGCCGGTCGAACCCGCCTTGGCCGCTATGGGACTGATAGTTTCGGCCTTCGCCTACAAACTCGGTGCGTTCCCGTTCCATTCGTGGGCGCCCGACGTGTTCGAGACCGCTCCGCCGCCTTCGGCAGGAGCGATGGCGAGCATTCCCAAGATAGCCGCGGTGAGCGCTGCGGTGTTCGTGTTCGGCGTGGCCTTCGGTGTGGGCGATACCGGGAGCCTTTCCACTCTGTGGCTCGTTCTGGCGGCCGGCTCGATACTCTTCGGCAATCTGGTGGCGCTGAAGCAGACATCGTATGGGCGCATGCTCGGGTATTCGGGGATAGCGCAGGTCGGCTACGTACTGGTGGGCCTTGCCGCACCTCAAGCGACCTGGACGATGAGCGCGATGCTGGTGCTGGTCGTTGCGTACGGCATGGCGGTCGCGTGCGCGTTCCTGGGTGCCGAGGCTGTACGGCAGATCAGACCGGAGTGGGACGGATCGATCGACGGCATGGCCGGGATCGGCAGATCGCAACCGGTTCTGGGCGTAGGCATCGCCATCGCGATGTTCTCCCTTACGGGAATGCCGCTCACAGCCGGGTTCTGGGGCAAGTTCGGCGTCTTTGGAGCCGCACTCGTCGACGAGTGGCAGTGGCTGGTCGCCATCGGCGTGCTCGGAATCCTGGCATCGGTCGTGTCGTTCGGCTACTACGGACGCGTGCTGAGGGCTCTGTACTTCGATGCCGAAGCCGAGGCGTCCACCGTTCGCGAGGAGCCGGGCAGTGAGTCCAGCGCCGAAGCCGAGGCGAATCCGAGCCTCTTCGACGCTTCCACGGATGGCAGTTCCGTGCCCGCCCAGGCAGCAACGGCGATCGCCGCACTGGCGATCATGGCACTCGGTCTGGCACCGGTATTCTGGGGACTCGAGTGGCTCTACGAGCTGTTTTACGTCTTCGGCTAGCTCGCGCAGCGCCGTTGAATTCAAGAGAGTTTTTTCACAATATCCCTTGATTCGACGCAAACCCGGCTCTATAATCCGTCTTAAGTTGCATGCAAATGCAACCCCTTACCCCTGAGCCTCAAGGTGCCGGCCTTGGGGCTCCCCCTTTTGTACGGCCGTTTTGACCGTTCGTCGCCCTATTGCGGAGTACCGAAGGATCCGGCCTGCCAAAGGCTGGTGGAGATGGCAGTCGCGTGTGCGCCGGTAGGTGTGATGCGGCGGCAGGTACTGATGGCAATGGTCGCGCAAACTGTGACGAAAGAACGTTTGCGGACCTCTTCAACCGTTCGCCGAGGGGCCGTCAAGTGAGGTCGCGTCCAGGCCGATACCTGAGACAGTATGATTATCTCGGAAGAGCAGGTTAGACGCGCAGTCGAGTACCTGCAGACGGCAGAGAGCGACACCCCCTCAGGAGTCTCCCGCCCCGGTGAGACAGTCGAAACTGAACTACTGGCGAAGGTTCGCGACGTCCTCTCGCTGACCCCCGATCTTCGTGTCGATCGCATCGAGCACGCGAAGGCGCTGCTCGCCGGCTCGGGACCCAGCGGGGCCGAGGTCGCCGACAAGATCATCGGGCGCGAGATCTCGGACTCACTGAGGTAGGCAGCGCAGGTCTCTGCCACCTCGCCCGACGCCCGCTCACACCCTGACAAGGGCCGTCTCCCTTCCGCCAGGTGGCGCAGTGCCGCCAGTTCACCGCATAATGGCCTGAGGTGCGCTTTCCTGCAGGTGACCGCGAGCGAAGGGAGTGGGGTAGGGTGAGTGGTTCGAACTCCGTCCGGTCCGTGATCCGAATCGTCATGAACCTCCTGATCGTCGTTGCGGTGATCGATACCGCACGGATTGTGGTCCAGTTCTTCGGGACTCTCGCGACGCAATCATGGGGAGAAGCGCTCATCCGCATCACGGATCTCACAGTTATTCCATTCGGTGTCGAGTTGATGAAGACACCGTATGGGGGCATCTTCGACGTGGACGCCGGGTTGACGGTGGCCGTGCTGCTGCTCATCGAGTGGGCGCTGAGCTACGCAAAGGGTCGCGTCTAGGAGCCGACGCCGGCGAACGTCCAGGAGGAGGATCCGTGGGCTACACGCGAGAGAGACTTGGCGAGATGCTCGTCAGCGCTGGGCTGCTGTCTGAAGAGCGGCTGGCGAGGGTCCTGGATACCCAAGAACGCGAAGGCGGGAAGCTGGGAGAGATCCTGGTTCGCCAGCTCGTGTTGAGCGAGGGGCAGTTGGCCGAAGCGCTGGCCCGCCAGAAGGGTCTCGACCACGTGAACCTCGCGGCGTACGACATCGATCGAAACGCCACTGCGCTGCTGTCCGAGCGCTTCGCGGCTCACCGCTCCGCCATCGGGATCGGCTTCGAGGACGATCGGCTGGTGCTCGCCATGGCGGATCCGCTCGATATAGAGACGATCGACGACGTAGAGATGCGCACGGGGCACAAGGTTCTACCGGTTGTTGCGAGCCGCACGCAGATCGACTACGCGATCGCCAAGTATCTTGCCTCTTCGGACGTGTTGGCGGACGTAGTCGAATCGGTCGACGAGATCGGGGCTGAGGCGGAGGTTGCGGTCGTCGGAGAGGATGTGCCGGTCGTCCGCCTGGTCAACCAGCTCGTACGGGAGGCCGTGCATGACGGCGCAAGCGACATCCACCTCGAACCCGAGCGAAACGACGTTCGGATCAGGTACCGTGTGGACGGTGTCATGCAGGAGATGATGCGCGTTCCCAGCGCCGCACGCGCCGGCATGATCAGCAGGGTGAAGATCATGGCCGAACTGGACATCGCCGAGCGCAGGCGTCCCCAAGACGGACGCATCGCGGTCGCGGTCGACGGGACACCCGTAGACATCCGCGTGACCACGCTGCCCACGGCGCACGGAGAATCGCTCGTGTTGCGCCTGCTCGGCAGCGAGCTCGCGTTTCGCGGTCTGGACGAGCTGGGACTGGGTGCAGAGAACCTTTGGGCCGTTCAGCGTCTCCTGAAGCGGCCGTACGGGGCCATTCTCCTCGCCGGGCCGACTGGTTCCGGGAAGTCGACCACTCTGTACGCGCTGCTGCAAACGCTCAACGACCCCGCCCGGAAGATCATCACCGTCGAAGATCCGATCGAGTACCAGATGACCGGTGTCACGCAGATGGCGGTTAATCCGAGGATTGGTCTGACGTTTGCGAACGGGCTGCGCACCATACTGCGTGCGGACCCGGACATCGTCATGGTGGGCGAGGTTCGCGATCCTGAGACTGCGGAAATCGCCGTGCGTTCGGCACTTACGGGCCATCTTGTGCTGTCCTCCATTCACACCAACGATGCCCCTTCGGCACTGACACGTCTGACCGACATGGGGGTAGCTCCGTACATAACGTCCTCGGCGATGGCAGGGGTAGTATCGCAGCGCCTAGTTCGCATTCTGTGCGACCACTGCAAGAAGCCCGTCAAGGTACCGGGCTCGAAGCTGGTGGGCGCGGGTTTCACTGCGTCGGAAGCCAAGAAGGTCACGGTCTACGGCCCAGTGGGCTGCGACGAGTGCGCGCACTCGGGCTACAGCGGTCGCACGGGGCTCTTCGAGGTCATGATCGTCAACGACGACATCGTGACGCACTTCCTCGACAGAGAGCCTGCGGAGGCTCTCCGTCAGATCGCACTGGCTTCGGGCATGATTCCACTGCGACGTGATGCCCTCGACAAAGTCACTGCCGGAATCACGTCCCTCGAAGAAGTGGACCGGGTGGTGGTCTGACGTGCCTTTGCGCGATCCTCGCGCGGTCGTGCTCGTGCTGGACAGCGTCGGCGCCGGAGCGTTGCCCGACGCTGCGGAATACGGTGACGCCGGAGCGAACACACTAGGCAACACGTCGCGTGCGGTGGGAGGCATCTCGATGCCGAACCTGGGCGCTATGGGACTCGGCAACATCACCGAGATCGCCGGCGTGCCGCCGGTGCAGGAGCCTTCTGCATCCTGGGGTCGCAACGCGGAGCTTTCGGCAGGTAAAGACACCACGACCGGGCACTGGGAGATGATGGGGCTCCATGTGACGCGAGCCTTTCCGACGTACCCGGACGGGTTCCCGGCCGAGGTCATGGACGAGTTCACGAAGCGCACCGGGCTGGGTTGGCTGGGCAATAAGCCCGCCAGCGGGACGGTCATCATCCAGGAGCTCGGCGACGAGCATGTGAGCAGCGGCAAGCCGATCGTCTACACGTCCGCGGACTCCGTGTTCCAGATAGCCGCGCACGAAGAGGTCATCCCGATCGAGCGCCTCTACGAGATCTGCGGCATAGCGCGCGAGATGCTCACCGGCGACCACGCCGTGGGACGGGTCATCGCAAGGCCGTTCGTCGGTCCCGACGAGAGCGGCAGCTACGTTCGCACTCACCGCCGACGCGACTTCGCGATTACTCCATTCGAGCCGACGGTGCTCGACAGACTTGCCGAAACAGGGGTGGTGACGTACGGGGTGGGGAAGATCGGGGAGATATTCGGATGGCAGGGTGTGTGCGAGTCTCCGCACGTCACCGACAACATGGACGCGTTCGACAAGCTGGTGGAGCGCGTAGGCGGCAAGGAGCCGGGCTTCGTGTTCGCGAACCTAGTGGACTTCGACATGATCTGGGGACACCGCAACAATGTGCAGGGCTACGCGGGCGGTCTCGAGGCGGTCGACGCCCGCATGCCCGATCTGTTGGACGCGATGATCGAGGGCGACCTGCTGCTCATCACGGCCGACCACGGGTGCGATCCCACAACAGCATCGACGGACCACAGCCGCGAGTACGCCCCACTGATAGCGAAGGTGAAAGGCGTCGACGCCGGTGTCGAGCTTGGGACCAGGGATACGTTCTCCGACGTAGGCGAGACGGTTCTCGATTTCTACGGGATTCCGGGCACCTGCGGGCGGGGAACGTCTTTCTTGCCCGAGGTTCGCGATGCGGGTTGAACCGCTTGACCCATACCGGGCCCGGCGTGACCGTGGCATGAGGGGGGCAGGCTCGTGAGCGAGCCGACGTTCGAACAGCTCATAGAGGTCAAGCGGGACGGGCGCGCACACTCCGCCGAGGAGATCGATCGCATCATCCTCGGGTATTCGAGCGGGCAAGTCCCGGACTATCAGATGTCCGCGTGGCTAATGGCGGCTTATCTGAACGGCCTGGATGCCGAAGAGACCGTCGCGATGACCGACGCGATGGTGCGCTCGGGGCGCGTGGTGGACCTCTCGTCGATACCTGGCGTGAAGGTCGACAAGCACTCGACCGGCGGCGTTGCCGACACTACGACGCTCGTGCTCGGACCCCTAGTGGCTGCGTGCGGCGTTCCGGTCGCGAAGATGTCGGGGAGGGGACTGGGCCACACCGGAGGCACGCTCGACAAGCTCGAGTCGATTCCGGGCTTCCGCATCGAGCTGACGCCCGAGGAGTTCGTGGCGCAGGTCCGCAACGTTGGCCTGGCGGTGATAGCGCAGTCGCCGGATGTCGATCCGGCAGACAAGCTGATGTACGCGCTCCGCGACGTCACGGCCACCGTACCGAGCATCCCGCTGATAGTCGGCTCGATCATCTCGAAGAAGGTGGCCGGCGGTGCCGACGCGATCCTGCTCGACGTGAAGCTGGGTTCGGGTGCGTTCATGAAGACCGAGGACGACGCGCGCGCCCTTGCGGCCGAGATGACGCGCGTGGGGCGCGCCTTGGGACGCGATGTCCGGTGCGTGCTCAGTGACATGGATCAGCCGCTGGGCATGGCGGTGGGCAACGCGCTCGAGGTTCGCGAGGGCATCGAGACGCTGCATGGAGAGGGCCCCGAGGCCCTCACGGATCTGTGCCTCGATCTTGGAGCGCGCATGCTGGTGCTGGGGCGCGTAGCCGAGGACCCGAAGGCTGCACGCGCGATGGTGACGAAGGCTCTCGAGTCCGGCGAGGCGCTGGAGGCGTTCGCGCGCTGGATCGGTGCTCAAGGCGGAGATCCCCGAGTAACCGAAGAGCCCGGACTGCTCGAGTTGTCGCGGGAGAGCCGAGAGGTTCTGTCCGCGAAGTCGGGGTATCTGGCCGCATACGATGCCGAGGGAGTCGGGCGCGCCGCCATGCTGCTGGGCGCCGGCCGGGAGCGCAAGGACGACGAGATCGACCCGGGCGCCGGGCTGCTGCTCGACGCGCGGGTCGGGGACGCTATCAAGGAAGGCGACCGTCTCGCGACGCTGTACGCTGCGACGGAAGCGCGTCTCGATGCGGGTGAGGCTCTTCTCGCGGCGTCGGTGTCTATCGGCGAGACAGCCGTGGCGCCCGGACCGCTGTTGCGCGAGGTGTAGACGAGCTTGCAGATAGTCGTCGGACATGCGAACCCGGACTTCGACGCCTACGCGGCCACGGTGGCGGCGACGAAGCTGTTCCCGGGCTCCAAGGGAGTCTTCCTCGGCACGCAGAACGCCAACGTGAGAACCTTCCACAACCTGCACGAGGACTTCCTGGACTTCGCGGACCTGCGAGGGCTCGATCTCTCGTCGGTGAAGCGGCTGATCATCGTCGACACTCGCGATGCCGACCGCATCGGCGAGTTCCGCAATGTCGCACTGGATCCCGACGTCGAGGTCGTCGTGTACGACCATCATCCGCCTGCCGAAGGGGATCTGACGGGCGTGGACGACCGCTCGCTGCAGGTCGGGGCCACCACCTCGATACTCGTGCACGAGATCCGTCGTCGGGGTATCGCTCTGACGCCTCTGGAGGCAAGCGTGCTCCTCCTCGGCATTCACGAAGACACGGGTTCGCTGACGTATCCGGGTTCGACAGCGTATGACGCCGAGGCCGCCTCATACCTCATGTCGTCGGGTGCCGACATGGAGGTCCTGAACCAGTTCCTCAGCCGCGCGCTGGACGAGCAGCAGCGGCGGTTGCTGGACGAACTGACCGCCTCTCTCGAGCTGTGGTCGATACGCGGGCAAGAGATCGCCGTGGGCACTGCCCAAGCGGAGGAATACGTGGACTCGGCGAGCGTGCTGACCCACTACATCGTGGAAGACATGGGCTACCGGGTCGCAATCGCGCTGGTCGGCATGCCCGAACGCATCCAGGTCGTGGCGCGCAGCCGCTTGCACGAGGTCGACGTCGGTGCCGTGATGGGACATCTGGGGGGCGGAGGGCACGCTCAGGCCGCTTCGGCTGCGATGCGTGGCCTCAGCGTGAACGACGCACTCGGTCGAGTGCGGGAGGCCCTGGAGGCCGAAGTGCGAGCCCCGCTTGCTGCAGAGGACATCATGTCGTCGCCTGTGAGAACGGTGACGCCGGACGTCACCATGAGCGAGGCAGGCGAGATGATGACGACGTGGGGACACGGCGGGCTGCCAGTCGTGGAGAACGGCGTGTTGGCAGGCCTGGTCACCCGAAAGGACTACGACAAGGCGCACCGTCACGAGCTCGATCACGCGCCCGTACGCGGCTTCATGGCGCGCGACATCATCACCGTCTTGCCGGACACGCTGCTGGTGGATCTCGAGCGGCTCCTCGCGAGGCAGGGCATCGGGCGAGTGCCGGTCCTTGTGGACGGTGCAGTCGTAGGCATCGTGACCAGGAAGGATCTCTTGCGCGCGGAGCACGGCGAGGAGTACCTCGACCGCCGCATCCCGAGGGCGCGTGCCGCATCCAGCGAGCGCTTCCTTTCCTCCCTCGAGTCGTTGCTGCCGCCCGATGCGCGTGATGCACTGCGCAGGCTCGGCGAGCTGGCCGAAGCGGACGGGCTCGTCGCGCACGTCGTGGGCGGGTTCGTCCGCGACATGCTGCTCGGCAAGAAGAACCTCGACATGGACGTCGTCGTCGAGGGTGACGCGGTGGCGTTCGCGCAGAAAGCCGCTGACGAGCTTTCGGCACGCGTGAAGTTCCACCGCAGGTTCGGGACCGCGATACTGGTTCTCTCGCGGACGCTACACGTGGACGTGACCAGCGCTCGCACCGAGTACTACACGCGTCCAGGCGCGCTGCCGACGGTCGAGCGATCGAGCCTTCGGCAGGACTTATTGCGGCGCGACTTCTCGGTGAACGCCATGGCGGCCTGCATCAACCCCGAGCGGTTCGGGGCGATCGCGGACCCCTTCGGCGGGCTGAAGGACCTGGAGCGAGGGGTGCTCAAGGTGCTGCACTCGCTGTCGTTCGTCGAGGATCCGACGCGCGTACTGCGCGCTGCGCGGTTCGAGGAGCGCTACGCCTTCGAGATGGACTCGTCGACGGAGCAGCTCGCGCGCCAAGCGGTGGAGATGAACTTGCTCGACGAGGTCTCCGGCGCGCGGATACGCGAGGAGATGCTCGACATCATCGACGAGGATTCGCCCGCAGCCGTCTTCGAGCGCTTGCAGAAGCTCGGGGCGTTGGGCCTGCTGCTCTACCCGTCGGCACACCCGCACGAGGTGCTCGAAGCCCTCTACGCATCTGAGCGCGGCTACAAGACGCTTGCGCCGCATTTCGTGAGAGCTCCTCGGCGCCGGGTGGCGCTCGTCGCCGCACTGGCGCACGGCGCTACGCGCTCGCAGGCGGAGCGCTGGCTGCGGCACCTTCGGTTCGGCCGAGAGTACGGCGAGCCGACGATGGCTGTCGCGGAGCGTGCGCCGCAACTGTTTCGCACCTTGAGGGACGGCCGAAAGATGCGCGACAGCCGCCTGTATCACGCGCTGAAGGCGTACCCCGAGGAAGCGATGGTCCACCTTTGGTCGATGGGGGACGAGCGAGTGCGCGACCGCGTCGAACTGTTCCTCGACACGATATCGCGGCTGCGCCCCGAAGTGGGCGGCGAGGACCTCATCGGGATGGGACTGGAGCCGTCGCCGGTCTTCTCGTCTATACTGTCGCAGGCCCTCGACGACCGTCTGGACGGTAGGGCGGTCGGCCGAGAGGCTGAGCTTGCGAACCTGAAGCGCCTCGTGGCAAAGAGCGCCAAGGCGCCATCGAGCCGAAGAAAGAAGGACCCGAACGGGTGACACTAGATACCGCTCTCATGCTCGGCCTGTCGTTTCTCATAGCGGTTCCGGCGATCGTCTTCCACGAAGTGGCTCACGGATACGTCGCGTTCCTGCTAGGTGACATCACCGCGAAGTCGCGCGGGCGTCTGTCACTCAACCCGCTTCGCCACATCGATCCTTTCGGCACGGTGCTGCTTCCCATACTGCTGATTGCGATGGGTCTGCCGGGCTTCGGCTTCGCAAAACCGGTGCCCGTGAACCCGGCGGCCTTCCGGGACAGGCGCAAGGGCATGTTCCTCACTGGGATCGCCGGACCGGCGACCAACCTGGCCCTGGCGATGGTCGCGGGTTTGCTGACGCGCGTGGTCGTCGTCTTGTTCGCAGTCACCGAGAGCAGCTTGCTCTACTACGTGTGGTTCGCGCTCTACTACTTCGCATTCATCAACCTGGTTCTGATGTTCTTCAACCTCATACCACTACCGCCGCTGGACGGTTCGCGCGTCCTTCCGCTATTTCTCTCGGACAGCGCGATGCGCGTCTACCACCAGTGGGAGCGGTACGGCTTCATCATCCTTTTCGGCGTCCTTTTCCTCGCACCGCGCTTCCTCGGGGTCGACCCGTTGGGCGTCTACCTCAACTGGACCGTCGCGCCCATCATGCAGCTTCTGACGGGCCTCGCCTGAGGTACAATCCAAGCCACGTACGACGACCTGCCAGAACCGTCGCCGAGGAGCCTGCGCGCCAATGCCGAAGAAACGCATCCTGACGGGATACCGCCCGACCGGCCGCCTCACATTGGGGCATTGGTTCGGCAATCTGCTCAACATGCGACAGCTCCAGGAGGACTTCGAGGCCTTCTACTTCGTGGCCGACTGGCACGCGCTCACGAGCGACTGGCAGGACACTTCGGCCATTCGGCAGTACACGGAAGAGATGGTGCTCGATTGGGTCGCTGCGGGAATCGACCCCGCGAAGGCGACCATCTACCGGCAGTCGGACGTGCCCGAGGTCGCCGAGCTCACGCTCTACCTCACGATGGTCACGCCTATGACATGGCTGGAGCGCGTCCCGAGCTACAAGGAGCAGCGCGAGCAGATCACCGACAAGGATCTGGGCAACGCAGGCTTCTTCCTGTACCCGCTGCTCCAGGCGGCCGACATCACGATCGTGAAGGGCGACGTCGTGCCCGTGGGGGAGGATCAGCTCCCGCATCTCGAGTTGACGCGCGAGGTCGTTCGGCGGTTCAACAACCAGTACGGCGACCTGCTCGTGGAGCCCGACGCGATGATCGCCAAGCAGGGCGCGCGCGTACCGGGCACCGACGGCCGAAAGATGAGCAAGTCGTACGGGAACGCCATCTATCTGTCGGAGTCCGAAGACGAGACCGCCGCCAAGGTCAAGGGCATGATCACCGACCCGGCCCGCAAGCTGAAGACCGACCCCGGCGATCCGGACATATGCCCGCTCCAGCAGATCCACAAGCTCGTAGGCGACGCGGACATCGTGGCTGACTTCGACCGTTGTTGCCGCGCCGCCGAATGCGGGTGCGTAGCCCACAAGAAGAAGCTCGTCGAGGACCTCAACGCCTACCTGCGACCCTTCCGGGAGCGCCGGGCGGAGCTTGCGGCGCAACCGTCGTATGCGTGGGAGGTGCTCGCCGAGGGGGCAGCACGCGTCAGACCCGAGATCGACGAGCTCATGGGCACCGTGCG
>JAOUET010000186.1 GCA_029858605.1 Coriobacteriia bacterium
CGCCTCACCGTCTTGCTGATGGTCACGAGGAAGAGCACCGTCGTGATCCCGGCGCCCACGGCCGCCTCGGTCATGGCGACGTCAGGGGCGCCCCGGTGTTGCCAGAGCAGGCACAGCGCGAGGCTGTAGGCCGAGAAGATGATCGATGCGGCCAGGAGGTCCTTCGTGCGCGCGACCATGAGCGCGATGGCGACAAGCAGGAGCAGCAGGATCGCGTCGAAGGCTGCGCTCATGAGACTTCGCGCTCCTCTCCTGCCCGCCACGGCTTGAGTCCGGTTCGATAGGCGGCTCGGGCCAGCGCGTGGCCGCTCGTCGGGCTCGACACGAGCACGAGGAGTACGAGTACGAGGATCTTGAGCGCGGAGGTACTTGCACCGTCGTACACGGCGAGGCCGATGAGCAGGGAGCCCGCTCCGACCGTGTCGCACTTGGTCGCTGCGTGCGTGCGCGTGAAGAAGTCGGGCAGACGGAGTAGGCCGATGGTGCCGATGAGGAAGAACAGCCCTCCGACGGAGACCAGCACGACGGCGACAGCGGTGCGGATCGGGTCGAGGGACGTCATGACCAGTCACCCGTGAGGCGCTCGGTCTCGATATAGCGCGTGGCCACGACGGTGAGCACGAAGTTGAGCAGCCCGTAGACGAGCGCCACGTCCAGCAGAAGCCCTCGGCCGAAGACCGTTGCGAGCAGCACGAGCACCACGAGCGTCTTGGTGACCACGATGTTGATTGCGAGCACCCGGTCGACCACGGTCGGGCCGTCGTAGGCCCGATACAGGCACGCGAACGCGTTGACGAGCAGGAAGATAGCGGTGCTCCAGAAGAACACGTCCACGGGGTGTCACCTCTCGAAGACTCGCAATATTCTCCGTTCCAGGTCTCCGCTCGCGATGTCGTCGGCGAAGCGCTCGGCAAGGCAGTGGATGTAGAACGTGTTGCCATCCACGTCGACCGTCAGGGTTCCGGGCGTCAGCGTGATCGAGTTGGCGAAGGCGACTCGCGAGACGTCCCGGGAGAACGAGGTGCGGTGCGCGATCACGATAGGGGCGATCGGCATGCGCGGGTCGAGAACGACCTCGCCAACCTGTATGGCTGCGCGAACGATGTCCCACAGCAGGTGGGCGAAGTAGATAACGAAGCGCCCGGCCTGCCTCAGCGTGAGCACGGGGGCGTCCTCACCCCATAGGTAGCGTGCCGCCCACGCTCCCAGGATCAGAGAGAAGATGACCCCCAGCGCCACGTCGACCGGCTTGAGCGACCCGGTGATGGCGAGCCAAAAGGCGAGCAAGGGGATTGCTGCTTTGGTGGTTCTCATGACGGTATGTCTGCGAGGTTCGAGGCGCCGAGCCGAGGTTCCGCGCCCGGGTCGCCTTCCGATCGCGGCTCGGAGAGACCGAGCCGGTCGCGCGCTGCCGCCATCAGCGCGTCGGCCTCGGCGGCGTCGTCCGGGTATGTGGCGGAGACGACCTGTGCGTTGCAGTGGACGACGGGCTCAAGCGCGTCGCCCTCGAACTCGGTGGCGCCGATGGCGGATACGACTCGCTCGGCGACGGCCTGCGCCTCCTCGGCGGTCGTGGACGGCATTATCACCGCGAACAGGGCGGAATCGAGCCGTCCGACGATGTCGGTGCTGCGGACCGTCAGGTGGAGTACCTCCGTGAGTCGTTCCAGCAGCAGGTCGCCTTTCACTCGTCCGTACAGGCGCTGGAACTCGTCAAACTCGCTGACGCCGACGAGAGAGAGTGTGAAGTTCTGGTTGTAGCGGGAGCTGCGTCGCACCTCCTCGTGGATGCGAGCGTCGAAGTAGTCGGCACGGCAGGCGCCGGTGAGCGGATCGCGGGTCGCGTCCTGCTCGAGCCGCTCGCGTTGCCGCCGATAGCGCTGAGTCTGCACCCCGATCACCATGCCGGAGATCGCGTACGCGGCCATGCCGAGCACGAGCGCGGAAGTTGGCGGAGTGTCGTAGCCGGCCCCGTAGGACAGGAGCACGACGATCGCGCTCGACAGTGCCGCGGTGACGATGGCGCCGGGCACGTAGTAGCCAAGCGATGCGATGACGATGGGGATGATGTAGAGCGGCCAGTACGTCGTCAAATCGCCGGTGGCGAGGATCATCGCTGTGACGAAGGACCCCGCAATGGCAACTGCGAGCAGCCATGCGAGATGCAAACCGATCGGTTGGCGCTCCGTGTCCGGCATACGCGGCGCGACCCCCCTGCATCAATCAGCGAACGCTCCCCGAACACTACCCGTCGCCCTCGGCATCCTCCCCGGTGCCAGGCGCACCAGCCGTGGGTCAGCAGGCATGTATTTCCATGTTCGCTGATGGAAGTATTACCCTTTCGAGGTCCCATGAGACGAACTGAATGGTTCCTGATTTAATATGAAGAACGGCCCCGGCGGGTTCATTCCTGCCCAGGGCCTGTGCGTCGCTCAGGGAACGCGATCGGCGACCCGGACCGCGGAATCCGACAGTCAGGAGCATCTCCCATGTCGTCGACCCTCGCGTTTGCCACGGTCTTCATCACGCTGGCTCTTGTGTTCTACACGATCGGGGTGTGGGCCGAGCGCATCGCGCACCTGCTCAAGCCGTGGCACATCTGGATGTTCTGGCTGGGGCTCGCGTGCGACACGACAGGGACGTATGCCATGGAGCGGATCGGCGAGGGCACCAACTGGTTCACGTTCCACGGGATCACGGGGCTGCTCGCGATCCTGCTGATGCTGGGGCACGCGATATGGGCGACGTGGACGATTCGCCGAGGGACCGAAGAAGCGCAGCGCAGCTTCTACCGCTACAGCATCTTCGTGTGGCTGTTCTGGCTCATCCCGTACGTCGGCGGCGCCGTCTTCGGGATGATCTAGCCCGGATCCTACTGCGCGCCGGCCACTCCCGAGCTCGCCAGAGCGCGCAGCCGACCGAGCAGCCGGACCATCGCCAGCGTGTCCGTACCGCAGTACTCGACGAGATCGCTGAAGACCTGCTCGCACGCGACTTCGTCGAGCCGTCCTGTGACGGCCTTCAGGTAGCGCACGGAGGCTGTCTGCCCGTCCTGGATTGCGAGGTCGGCGTAGGACAGATCTTCGCACCAGGCCGGCAGCACGCACTTGATGCTGGTGCGGCCGTTCGTGGCCGGGTGGCGCGTCCGGATCTTGACCACCGCTTCGAGGTCGAACAAGCGCGGGGTCAGGCGGGCGATGGGCTCGGCGAGGTCGGGAAGCGCGGTGCCGAGCGCATTGAGCACCTGCTTCTCGTAGCCGGTGTAGTGCGTGATCGAGCCTTCGTCGCCGAGGTCTTCGAGGAGCCGCGTTGCGAGCGCCCGACGGGGGTCGTCCGAGCCGTTGTGCAGGTACTCGCGGTGCTCGACGGTGCCGTCGGCGTGCTCCACGTGGATGCTGTACTGGAACGGCACGAGTTCGTACGGGTGACTGGCCGGCCAGAGCGGCAGCGCGGCGCGGAACGTCTCGAAGTCCAAGTGGTGAACCGGGTACTCGAGTCTTTGCAGGTCACGAGCGAGCCCCTCCGTATCCACGTCGGGCTGTCCGCTTCTCACCACGCGCACGATGCTGCGCT
>JAOUET010000187.1 GCA_029858605.1 Coriobacteriia bacterium
GGTGCCCGGCAGCGGAATCCCCACGAACAGCGCCAGGCCGAAGAACCCGTACTTCTCCACGAGCGGATGCGCTTTGGCGCGCACGTTCTCCAGCTTCCTGTGCAACCAGGATCCTTCGGGAATGTGCTCGTAGATCCACTCGAGGATGAAGTAGGTGGGGAAGAAGATGAGAACGTTCGTGACCACGATGATAGGTATGTACGCCAGATCGCCCGCCCCGACCGCCCAGGGAATCGCACCACGCAGCTCGATCCACGGAATCAACGTCACGACCACATACTTGACGTACGGCGGCAGGTTCGAAAGAGCGTCGTTCACGACCCGCCCTCGCTCCCGGCGCCAGTGTCGCGCTCCCAGACTGCCCAGACTCGCTCGACCTCGCGGCGCCAGAACGCTTCCTTGTCGCTCACGTCCCTGCCGAGCCCGGAGGCGTGCCGAAAGTAGCCCTCTCCCGGGATGCCCGTGTCGGCTCGCACGACGACGGACCCGAGCATCGTGCCCCGCTCCGCGTCTTCGATCTGGCACACCTCGCCAAGCAGACGCGTAAGCGCGGCCGAGCGAGCGGAGATGCGTCCTGCCGAAACGCGTCCGACGAGTTCGCCGTAGCTTATCGTCCTGCGCCCGCGTGCGACTTCGGCCAGTGTGCGCCGTGTCTCGTCACGCATCTCGGCCCAGTCCTCGGCAGTAAACCCGAAGACCTTCTCGGGCGTGTTCGGTCGACTCATCTGTGTCAGCACCTTCGCAGTCACGGGGCGGCCTTGATGGCCCGGCACGACGATTCTAGCCGAAGAGGAGCCCTCTCTTGTGACAAGCGAGGGACAAGGACGAGCGCACCTTTGCGTCAGCGCCTGCGACGGTCGCGGGCGCCGTAGCGCTCGATGAGCCTCCCTAGATCGGGATCGGGCATCTCGAGCTCGTATCCTTGACCGAGCGAGAAGCCTATCTCGCGCACCTTGTCGAGGAGGTTCCCGGTTTCCACCCACGAAGCGACGGCGACGCTGCCTTGGGACTCCACCAGGTTGCGGACCGCGTACACGAACGCTCGGCTGTCCCCGTTCGCAGCCAGGGAGCGCACTATGGAGCCGTCGAGTTTGACCTGCTCGAAGCTCAGGTCCTTCAAGAGGCCGAAGAGACCGAGGCCCGCCCCGAACTCGTCGAGAACGAACGTGACGCCGAGCGAACGCAACCGATCCATCCATGCGTGCATGCCTGCGATGTTGCGCACCACGACGTCTTCGGCAGTCTCGATCACGAGCCGGTGCGGGTCGAGGTTGTGCGTGCGCAACTCCTCCTCGATGAAGCGGGGCAGGGACTCGTCGGTGAGGTCCGTCCCAGCGATATTGAGCGACAGACGGGCATCCGGGTGCTCGGCAAGCGCCTGCAAGATCAGGTCCACGACGATGCGCGTCAACCTAGGCATGAGGCCCAGCCGCTCGGCGGTGGACAGGAACTCGACCGGCAGCAAGGCAGCGCCGTCCCGATCGATCATCCTGACGAGCGACTCGTAGTACGCGACGGACCCGTCGTAGAGGTAGACGACTGGCTGGTAGTGGAGACGGAACCGCTTGTCGGCGATGGCGTCACGCACGCGAGTAGCCATCCTCTCTCGCGGCTCGGCCGGAACGTCGACACCCGGGCGGCGCACGATCACGCGGTTGCGCCCCGCCTCCTTCGCCTCGTACATCGCTGCATCGGCAACATCGAAAAGCGTGCGGGCATCGAGAGTCCCGTCCACGGGAAGCAGGCCGGCGCTCATACCGAGTTCGTGCACCCGCGCATGCGCGACGAAGTCCTCGGCGGCGACGGCGCGTCTCATACGTTCGGCGATATCGACCGCGTCGGGAACGCCCACGCGCTCCAGCAACACGGCGAACTCGTCTCCGCCGATGCGAGCCAACAGGTCGCCGGAACGCAGGTGTCGCTGCAGCAAGAGCGCGAAGTTGATGAGGGCTTGGTCTCCCTCGAGATGGCCGAGCGAGTCGTTGTACGACTTGAAGTTGTCCATGTCGATCAGGAGCATGGCTCCGTGTTCGCCACGACGAGCGCGCTCGACGGCACGCCCGAGCGTGTCCTCGAACATTCGGCGATTGGGAAGACCGGTGAGCGAGTCGTGAGTAGCCATGAACGCGAGCTGCTCTTCGCGCTGCTTGCGCTCCGTGAGGTCCATGCACATGCCGACGACTGCGCAGACCTGCCCGTTGGGAGCCGTGAACGGACTGCCGTAGCAGGTCAGCCAGCGGTAGTGCCCGTCGTCCCTTCGGAGCTGGAAGTCGATGGTGAACGCTGCGCGCCCGGTCACCGCGGCACGACACGAACGTCTCAGATCGGCGCGATCCTCGGCCAGGATGCCGTCGAGCCATCCCTCCCCGCGTTCTTGTTCGAGATCGCGCCCGGTGAACTCCTGCCAAGCCGAATTCACGTACATCAGACGGCACGACTCGTCGACCGCCCACGCGGGCATGGGCAGGCCATCGAGGAATGCGTGCAGTAGATCCTCTGCACAGAGGTCTTGTTCCGGCGCATCAGAGATCGGCTCGGCGTCGGATGTGCGTCCCTCCTCGGTCACACTGCATCGCCTCCGCATCTGCCGAGACGCACGTTCACGGTTAGATTCCCACGTGAAACGCCGTTCACACGGGAAGCGCAAGCGGGTCCGCCAGATGGCGGACCCACGTGTTTCGCTGGTGGAGGTGGCGAGAGTCGAACTCGCGTCCACGACACACCCCTGGGGAGCATCTCCAGGCTCAGTCACCGATTAGATCTCGGCGACGACGCTGCACGGTGACCCGCTACGTCTACGCCATGGCGGTTCCATCTTTGGCAACGTCATACCGCCCACGTACGTTACTGCAGTCCCCTGAAATGACGCCTTGCCGGTGACGGGGACGCATCAACCGGGTCGGCGTCGCTGCGCTATTTAGGCAGCGAGTGCGTAATCATTGTCGACGCTTGTCGACGGTTTACCCCTGTTTATCGAGGTGAGGAGACCTCGGCCTGCTTCTCCCCTCAGACATATCGTGTCGAAACCTGTCACCCCCGCAAAGGTGGGCATTTCGACGCTGTCAACGTGCCCTTGCTGACCGAAAACGGCTTCATGAACAGTATACCCGGCAGCAATCCACGTGCCGAGGGACGCGCTCCGGTCTTCCTGGAGCGACGCAGCTTGTGCCCCCCGAGGCCGCTCCTATGCGCCGATCTCCGCTTGCACCTGCTCGGCAACCCCTACATCACGCTTCTCGAGCGCCGCCAGCCCCTGCTGCGCTCGTCTGACGTACGAATGCCCGTACTCAAGCAAGTCTCGCCATGCCTGCTCGACATCCCCCGGACGCTCCTCGACAAGCGTCCCGAGCACTTCGGCCGCCTGGGCAAGGTCTTTGCCCCTCTTTGCGTGCGTAGCCACTGGACGCTCGCTCGCAAGAATCAGCTTGTGGATTGCGAACCTCGCCGGGCGCGGGACGTTAACGAGAATGCCTCCACCGTTCACGACTGCTCCACGAACAGGCCCGTCGATCAGATAGTCGAGGAACCTGAGGGGCTGCGCCGCGGCACCCAGGCGTTCG
>JAOUET010000188.1 GCA_029858605.1 Coriobacteriia bacterium
GCCACCGCACTATCGGGTCCAGCTGCCAGACCCCGAGCAGGTAGGCAGCGAGCATCACTGCCGAGAAGAGCCACAGTTCCCACGCCTTCACTAGCCCGGCGGGAATCGCTCTGCCTGCGGTGCGCGGATTGCGCGCGTCGATCTCCTCATCGATCGCGCGGTTCAACACGAAAGCGAACGCTCTCGCCCCGACCATGACCATCGTGATCCAGGCGAGTTGAGCCAAGCTGGGCCACTCGCCCACCACGCCATACATCGCGCCGATGTACGCGTAGGGTAGCGCGAAGACACTGTGCTCGAACTTCACCAGTTCGAGGAACATCTTCACGGTCCCGCGCGCGCCCTTCTCTCGAGTCGCGGCAGGCGGACCGCTACCGGCCGCACCGATCCCGGGCGCGTCGGCCAGCGCTATCTCAGACGCGTCTGCAGGCGCTTCCGAGCGTCGTCCCTCGGCGTCAGTCAAAGCCGAGCTCCCCCCACATTTCATTGATTCGCGCCTTCACGTCGGCAGACATCTCCAGCGACTCCGGCCACTCGCG
Organism: Coriobacteriia bacterium; assembly: GCA_029858605.1. Classification (GTDB taxonomy): domain Bacteria; phylum Actinomycetota; class Coriobacteriia; order Anaerosomatales; family JAENZW01; genus JAENZW01. The sequence goes on from JAOUET010000188.1 coordinate 540, forward strand.
TTCGTGCCCCTCGCCCGGCAGCGGGCGAGTCGCGTCGATGCCCATCTTGAAGCCGAACGACTCGTAGTTGCTTGAGTGATCGAGGCGGTCCAGCGGGCCTTTGGAGACGAGGATGTCCCGCGACGGATCGACGTTGTTGAAGCAGCGCCACGCAACCTGCGAGTAGTCGTGGCAGTCCACGTCCTCGTCGACCACGATGACGAACTTCGTGAACATCATCTGCCCCATCGACCAAGCGAAGTTCATCACGCGAAACGCCTGTCCCGCGAATCGCTTTTTGATCTGGAAGATCGCGCAGTTGTGGAAGACGCCCTCGAGCGGGAGATCATAGTCGATGACCTCGGGCATCAACGCCCGGATCACAGGCAGGAACAGCCTCTCCGTCGCTTTGCCGAGATAGCAGTCCTCCATCGGGGGCGGGCCGACGATAGTGGTTGGGTAGATCGCGTCATGCCGCATCGTTATGGTCTCGACGTGGAACACCGGGAAGTCGTCCGCGAGCGAGTAGTACCCTGTGTGATCGCCGAAGGGACCCTCCCACTGTGTCTCGCCAAGGTCGCACCATCCCTCGAGCACGATCTCGGCGTGTGCCGGCACCAGCAGGTCGTTCGTCACGCACTTCACGACCTCAACGCTCTCACCGCGCAGGACCCCGCTGAACATGTACTCGTCGATCATCGGCGGCACAGGGGCCGTTGCCGAGAAGATAGTGGCCGGGTCGGCACCGAGTGCTGCCGAGACCGGAACTCGTTGGACGCCCGCTTCACTCCAGGCGCGAAGGTTCCTCGCACCATCGTGATGTTCGTGGATGTGCAGGCCCGTTGTGTTTCGATCGAACACCTGCAGCCGGTACATGCCGACGTTCAGCCTGTTCTTCGGGTCGCTCGTCACGACCAGCGGGAGGGTTACGAACGGGCCGCCGTCGCCCGGCCAGGTCGTCAGGACCGGCAACCTGGAGAGATCGACCTCGTCGCCCCGCCACACGACCTCCTGACAGGGAGCCTTCCCTTGCTTGATCTCCTTGGGTCCTGAGTCGGCGAGATCCTTCAGGCTCACCAGAGTGCCGAGTTTGTCCTTCATGGACGCCGGCATGTCCAGGGGAAGCAGCTCCATCAACTCGCGCGCCTTCGCATCCAGGTCGCGCCACGTTCCCGTGTCCCCGTCCACACCCAGCGCCCAGGCCATGCGTTCGTAGGAGCCCATCGCGTTGATGAGAACCGGTATCTCGTACTTGCGGCCGGTCTCCCTGTCTGTCGGGTTCTCGAACAGCAACGCAGGTCCTATGCGCTTGGACACCCGGTCGGCGATCTCACCTATCTCCAGCCGCGGATCGACGGGCGCAGGAATGCGCTTCAGCTGCCCTTTCTTCTCGAGCAGGCCGAGGAACTCGCGTAGGTCCTTGAAGGCCATCGCTTCCCCTCAGTTGATCGACTACACGGCACCTGCGCCGGGCGGAACCTCTTCGGCGAAACGCTCCCTCTCTGCCCGGCGCACCATGGGATGATACCGCCCCACAATGTAGGTGACCATCGGCGACAGTATCGCGGCGGCTCCGAGAGCAGTCGCCTGGATGAGATCGAGATCGTACTTGAAGCCCCACATCAAGTCTGGCAGTCGCCAAGTCACCTCCGCGCCCCATGCCCACAGGAACCACCCGACCTGCAGGGCAAGCGTGGCTTGCACGACGAGGACCGTAGCGGGGCCGAGCGCGATCCACCCTGCCCTGTATGTCCCGGTGGCCCCGCGCGGGTCGCGCCGAATCATCGGATACACGATTGCCGCGACCCCAGCCGCGACGAGACCCGCGATCCCAGCCTCGATCATGCGCCAGTTGAAGAATGACTGGATCAGGTCCTCGTTGTTGAACGCGGACAAAGACCAAAGGTATCCGTGCAAGAGGAAGAACAGTCCGTTGTAGAGAGCATAGTATGCGACCATGCCAGCGAGAGCGGCGACGAGACCGCGCCACGACAGGATAGCCACCAAGACCAGAATCAGCGCGGCCGCCGCCGCGAATCCCAGTCCGAGAGGCACTCTGGCCTCTCTATCCTTGGCGAGGCGTTGCTTGGAGACGCGGTTCACGACCGCTTCGATCTCATCATAGGTCCGCGAGCCTTCGAGCACGCTCTCGGGTTCCCCAAGGGTTTGCACGTAGCGTTTCGCAAACGTCCGGTACTGCTCCTGGCCGAAAGCCAAAGGGCCGTCGTCGATCAACACTTCTGCTCGCACGCGACCTGCGGCATGCCGAGGCACCTCGACGCCGAGCAGTGCCGCGACCGTGGGCGCTATGTCGACTTGCGAGATGTTTCCACGGTCCAGCGTCACTCCCCTGCCGAAGAATATGGCGGGAACCCGCGTCACTTCGGCCTCCCAACCGCCGTGACCGCCGGCCGCCACCTGCCCGTGATCCGACACGATGACGAAGGTGGTGCGCGCGTCCTGCAACTCCGTGACCAGCCTCGCGATGTCGGTGTCGATGCGCGATACCACATCCTCGTACTCGTCGGAATCGGAGCCGTGGAGGTGCGCGATCTCATCGGCATCCGGCAGATGCAGTATCAGGAGCTCAGAATCGTGCTTCTCAACAAGTTCCAGGGCTTTCGACACGAAATCGGCGCTCATGTACTCGGATTCGTCCCACGGACGCAGGTGCACCCCGCTCGCGCGGTGCGCGTCGAAGAGAGTCTCCAAATCATCGAGTCCGACGACAACGACCCTCTTGCCAGCCGCCAACGCGAGATCCAGCAAGGTCTCTACCGGAGCTTCGTTCTCGAACCAATTCGTTGTCACGCCGCTGATCTGCGGCGGTGCTCCGGAGAGAATCGTCGTCCAACCAGGATAGGAAAGCGACGGCTGCGCGGTAGTCGCAACCATGTCGGCCCCATAGCCGCGTACGGTCTGCAGCCCCACCATCTCGTAGGAGTCTTCGAGAGTGAGCCCGTCTACGATCACTAGGGCCAGCCGCGCCCCGGCCGTCTCCTCTGACGAGGCCACGATGCCTCGCGTCCAC
>JAOUET010000189.1 GCA_029858605.1 Coriobacteriia bacterium
CGAAGTCGTCCTCGGCATCACGCAAGCCCTCCTCCGCCAAAGCATTGAAGCTTCCCTCGGTTCCTTCACCGATCTCTCGAACCAAGACGATCTTCGGCGGAGACGTCCGAGCATCTTCACCAGATTCAGTCACGCCCGCGGAGTCCCTGCACCCCCCGACGAGGGCGACGCACAAGACGGCAGAGGCAGCGACCAGTCTCTTTGCGTATTCCTTGCGGGGCAAGACACACTCCTTCTCGATGCGTTCGGGTATTCCGGAGCGCTGCAGACACGCAGAGACGATGCTCGTCTCGACCGATAGATTCTCGCACATCAGGGCCTGGGTGGCATTCTATCGGCGTCGCGCACGCGGGTGCGTCGAGAGGTACTCCTCGCGCAGATGAGTGCGATCCACGTGTGTATAGACCTGCGTGGTCGATATGTCGGCGTGGCCGAGCAACTCCTGGAGGGCACGAAGGTCGGCACCACCGGCGAGCATGTGCGTCGCATACGAGTGGCGCAGCGTATGCGGGTGGATGTCCAGTCCGACTCGACCGCCGTACCGCCTCACCATCACGTGGACCGCCTGCCTGGAGATGCGGCCCCCACGCACGTTCACGAACACCGCATCCGGGTCACAAGCTATCGTCGAACTCTTCGGCCGAAGGTGGGGGCGCCCAGAGGCGAGGTAGTCCGCCAGAGCCCGGGCGGCGATGCCCGCGATGGGAACCAAGCGTTCCTTGCCCCCTTTGCCGAACACGCGAACGAAGCCCTCCTCGAGCCAAACGTCCGCGATGTCCAGACCGACGAGCTCGCTCACGCGGATCCCGCATCCGTATAGGGTCTCCAGGATGGCACGATCCCTCTTGCCCGTCGGCGTCTCCGGGAAGGGCTGCGACAGGAGAGCGTTCGCCTGCTCGATGCTTATGACATCGGGGAGCCGCTCCGGCACCTTCGGCAGAGGTACGCATGTCGCCGGATGGTTCTCAGTGATGCCCTCACGCACCAGGAACTTGTGGAAGCTCTTCACCGCGGCAAGCTTGCGTTCCACCGACCGGGGCGCGAGCCCCCTCTCGCGAAGGTCTTGCGCGTAGGCCGTTATGTCCTTCGTGGCGACGTCGTCCGGCGATTGGACATGTCTGCGCTCGAGAAGCTCGACGTAGGCACCGAGATCGCGTCGGTAGGCCGACACGGTGTGCTGCGAGGCCCCTCTCTCCACAGCGAGGTATGCCAGGAATCCTTGCACGTGTGTGCGCATGGAGGGATTATAGGGTACGCACACAAGGAGGCTCAGGGTTCCGACACATGGGGGGCGCCATGGTCCGGCTCGTTCACTCTCTGTTCGTCGCATTCGCCGTCACCGGCATCGTGTTGTGCACGATGGTGGGCGTCGCCATGTGGGTATGCACGCTCAGCCTGACACCCATGCCACCCGAGACGATTCGGCTCATGATGCAGTCTCTCTCGATGGTGGCCATCGGCTCGCTGGGACTGCTGATACTCGCACGGATGGGACTGTCACGAGAAATCGTCTGGTAGCCGAACGTCGGGTGCCGCCTCGCCGGAAGCGTATCGGGCGCACAGCACTCCCGCTGCGGACGCCGCCAGCGCAGACGCCGGATCTTCGGCTCGTCCGCGTTGCCCTCTGATCGCCGCCTGGCCGCTGGAAGGCACGCTGTCTACGTCCACGCGCACGTGTCGATTCCACAACCCCGCATCCTCGAGAGTCGCATCGACTCCATCTCTGAACTCGTCGGGTAGAGGCGGCACGGGTACTACCGCACGCGACAGCGCCACCCTGCCCAGGGCGATGAGACTCTGCGGGTGCACACCCCACGCCCCGTCATCCTGCACCGCGGACAGCAGCCGAAGAACGGCCACAGGCACTCCACCAAGCGATGACACGGCATTCAGAGCGTTGCCCTGCGACACGCCGATATGACCGAACGGCGTGGCCGTACTCGGCACGCCGGGTCCCGGGGCCAGAATCGCGATGTCGGCGTTCGCCGCATGGCGTGCGGCGAGCAGTCCCGAGTGCACGTTGAGCGCCTCGAGTTCTCCGCCGATCGCCTGACCGCAGGTGACCGTCGTGCTGATGAGGCCCGTCGCCCGAGCAGCTCTCACCGCGTCCGACACCGCAAGAGTCAACGCGCCCTCGTCGCTCATCACGAATGCGATGCGGGCATCGCGCGCCGTGGCTTTGGCCGCCACCGCCACGGCGAACACCTGACCTGGCAGACCGCAGCACGCGACCGGCATGCCCGCCAGCGTCTGCGCGGAGCGCATCGTCGCATGATGGGTGTTGTCGCGCTCTTCCACGCATGCCACGTCGACCTGCATGGGCGTATGACGGAGCTTGAGGGTGCGCCCTTGCGCGACGTGCTCGTGAGCGGTGCCCTCGGTCGACCCGGCTCGGGCGACCACGATCGCACGGACACCTCCCGCCGAGTCCAGTTCGGACCCCGTGGCGTTGACCAGGACCCGTTCGGCGACACCGCAGATCCCGCTCAGTCGAGGAAAAGCGATCGCAGGGCCGACAGTCCGATCGTCGAGAGAGACCTCAAGCAGTTGGATATCCTCTGAGGCGTGCTCGATCGAGGTGACGATTCCCCACACGAGGCGCACGCTACTCCTCCGCGAGTCGTGCCGCTACCTTCACTACAAGACGCGTGAGAGCCTCCATATCGTTCACGTGCACCGACTCGAAAGTGCTGTGCACGTCTCGCATGCCCGAGGACAGTGCGAGCGCGGGGACCCCGAGTGCGGACATGATGTTCGCATCGCTGCCGCCACCAGTCCTGAAGGTTCGCGGCTTCAGCCCCACTTCCTCGCTTGCCGAAGCCAGAAGGCTGAGCAAGGGGTCGTCTTCGGCAAACCGGTAGCCTTCGTACTCCTTCGTCCACCCGATCTGGACGGATCCCCCCTCGCTTCTCGCAGCATCGCGCATCACCGCATCCATCGACTCGCGTATATCCTCGACGCGCGCACTGTCTAGGGAGCGGCACTCCCCTGTCATCTCGGCCGAAGCAGGCACCACGTTTGTTGCCGTCCCACCATTCACGGTGCCGATGTTCGCAGTGCTCTCCTCGTCCAGGCGCCCGAGTCGCATCGCCGCAACCGCCTTCGAAGCCATCACCAGCGCGGACCGACCGTGCTCCGGAGAGACACCTGCGTGTGCCGCCACCCCGAGGAAGTTCGCTACGAATGTGTATTGGGTCGGCGCTGCGACAACGATTCCGCCGGGTCCGCCGTCCGCATCCAGAACGAGGCACAGGTCGCCATGGACTTCGTGCGCGTCCAGGGCCTTGGCTCCCTTGAGACCGATCTCCTCGCTCACCGTCAGAACGACCCTAAGGCCCGGGCGCGTCCCATCGGAAGCGACAAGCCGACGACAGGCCTCTAGGATCACCGCAATGCCGGCCTTGTCGTCCGCGCCCAGCACGGTCTCTCCAGCCGACGTGACAAGACCCTCCTCCACAACGGGGTCGACGCCCTCGCAGGGCTGCACGCAGTCCATGTGAGCGGACAGAACCAGCACTGCCGAGGATGCTCGACCCTCCAGCAG